>CAKVCJ010000023.1 GCA_934725655.1 uncultured Brachyspira sp. | reverse complement strand
ATGTAAGGAGTCAGATTATGACAATTGATAAAATAGGCGGCACACAAAATATACAATTTAATTCTAAAGTAAAATACTCAGATAAACCATCTCAATTGGGTTCTGATAGGCTTGAAATATCCAATGAATCTAAAATAGCTTTGCAAAATAAAAAATTAGTTGATATAGTTAAGCAATCTCCAGATATCAGAGAAGAAAAAGTTGCTGAAGCTAAAAAAAGATTAGAAATGTATATGAAAGACGGTGCTTTAAGAAAAGAAGTACTAAACTCTTTGGCTAATTCTATTTTAGATGTTATGCCTATAGATGAATAATAAATTTATTCCTAATCAAAAATATTTAAATAGTAAGCTTATAATGCTTACTATTTTTTGTATTTAATATTTAGAAAATTTATTTACAAGCTCAACTCTATTCTTTACGCCTGATTTATAATATATATTCGCTACATGATTATTAACCGTATTTAAAGATATATCAAAAATTAAAGATATTTCTTTGTTAGTTTTACCAGAAAGTAAATAAGATAATATTTGCTTCTCCCTCTTAGTTAAATTAAAATCATTATCTTCCAATTTATCTTCTAATTTAATATTACTATCCGATTCTTCATTATTCTTACTATATAAACTATCAGAAATCCTGCTATTATTAGATTTTATCATGCTCATGAAATACCATAAAAAATAACCCAACATTACTAAATTCCACCATGTATAAAATAACATTAAAGTTATATCTATAGAGTTTATATTCATAAAATCTTTTCTGTAAATAATCAATTGATAAATTAAAACAGGATAAATTAATATTGTTATTATTCCTAAAACTTTTACTATAAATTTAATAGTCTTATCTTCTATATTCTTATAATTTAAAAATCCTATTACTAATAAATAAAATATAGATATATAAAATATCATACTAGATAAAAGATATATATTAAATACTGTAAGTATCCCTATAATGCTCAGTATGAAATAAAAAATAGATAAAATTAAATAAGATATATTTGTCTTCAAACTCCATTTTATTTTTAAAAATCTATATAAAAATGCAGGTATAAAATAAAGCATCAATGCCATAGCTAAAGTTAATATAAAGAAATAAAGCATATTAAAAATATTGTTATAAGTAAAAGATGGAAGAGTAAGAAGTGTTATTAGCCTTATAGTTCTTATAAAAATTAATATTCCAAATGTAAATAAAAATACTATATAATATTTAAGCCATAAAACTCTCTCTATTATATAATAAACAATAGAATAAAATATCGTGGAAAAACCTATTACAAAAGATAATAAGTAAAATATTAAAAGTAGATAATTAAATATATAATTCATAAACTATTTTTTTTTATAGGAAATATAATATTTATTCTTTTTTTACTCCCTATATTATCAAACCAAATATTTCCTGAATGCTTACTAATTATATAATAAGCTGTATATAAAAATATATTATTAAAACATCTGCCATTATAATTTATTAATGGTGTTTTAAAAAGCTTTCTTTTTATATCCTCAGGTACATTATTAGAATCAAAACTAATACTTATAAGAACATTATCTTTACTAAAATTTAATAAAGAATTCTTATCATTAAAGAATAAAAACCCCTCATCATCATAATTAACAAAACTATATGATACATCTATAAAACTATTAGCCTTTATTAAATTATAAATAAATAAAAAAACATAAAATATAGAATTAGCTATTTTATTTTTATCTATCAAAATATTAAAATTACTGCTTATCTCCTCACCCAATTTTATTTTTACTCTTTTTGAAATAAATAAACTGTAACAATTATCTATTACATTCTTCATTAAAACATTTATATTTTCTATATTTTTATTTAATGATAAACTACCTAATGTTATATCATTAAAGTCATTAAATGCTTTCATCGTAATATCTATAAGAAAAGACTGTCTTATAATTGAATCTTTATCTTGATTTATTTCATCAGTTTTATCAATATTTTCTGCGTATTTAGATATTGTGAAATTATAATTTTGTATATCATATATAATGTTAGATATAAGCAGTTTTATTTTCTTATTAGTATAAAGAGTTTTTCTCATATTTTTATTATAACATACAAATTTTAAAAAATCTAATTTTGAATTCAAAAAATGAATTTATAATATGAATTTATATTATAAATTTACAATATAAATTTTACTTAAAAATTCATAATATTTATTTAAACTTATCAACATTATAAACAACTTATCAACATATTTAATTATTGAATTCATTAAATAATATTGTTAAATTTGAATTCATTTTATAAAGTATTCAATTCTCATTCTATATTAATATAATATATTTTTAAATTTTAAAAATTTATTGTTATTATTATTGCGTTAATATGTTGATAAGTTTTATATATAAGAAGAAAATAAAAAAATTATTTTATAAGATGTTGATAACTTATTTATTATAAACAAATATTTAATTTCCTAAATTTCATAAATTCAAAAATAAAATTTATAAAAAATTTATTTTAAAATTTAGTTAGTAAGTTGATAATTATTCAATACTTATTAACAATTTATTAACATTTCTTATAATTTCTTATATTTTTTACATATATTGTATAAAAAAATAATATATCTGGAGAGAATATGTCATATAATTTTAAGCTGATTGTTAGAAATGGGCATAACGAAGAAATTTTGGATTTAATAGATTTAAGTTCTCAAATAAAACTATCAGATATAAAAGTAGACTTAAAAACAATAGAAGGCAATAAATACACATCAATAAAATCTGGTATAGGGATTATATCTTCAGGGAGAAAATTTGATTTTGCAATACCTATTTTTGAATATAAAGACAATTTAGGAAAATGGGTAAAAATAGAGTCTCAATATACAAAATATACAACTATGATTCTTTCAAATAACTCAAATAAGCATTTTATAAGAATAGAGTTTGAAAATGAGATTTATGAGGCAGAATATATAATGACTTCTGTTGGAGGATATACTGTAAAATATATAAATAATTTAGGTGTTGTAAACATTTCTCTTGAATCATTAGATAAGACTTTTTTAAGGCAAAAAGAAGACATTTATAAATTAAACATCTCAAATGATAGTAAACAAGATATATATTATAAATCTTTAAGTTTGGTGCCTACTGCTGTATCATTTAATTTAGAGTTTGATAATATAATTGGAGATGAACTATATTTCTTATTTGCAAACAAGCAGAATTTTGGCATAGAGGCAAACATAAACAACATAAATGCTGAGAGATGCATAGTTGATTTTGACGGAGAAACTTTAAAAATAAATGGAATTATATATGATTATAAAGGCATAAGACCAGAGCTTAATGTTGGGGATAATATATTTTATTTAGATACAAATCAAACTTGCACAAATGCCTATATAAGATACAGAAGGGGTGTTTTAATATGATTATGCTTTATCATTTTTTAAGCGGTATATATGAACTTCCTCCAAGTGATTATAAAAAATTTGAAGAAACTGGAAGCTATATAAAAATAATTCCATTCTATAATAATAAGTATTATACAGAAAGAGAGATAATATATACAGAAAACTTTTACAAATCCTATGAGTTTAATTTAAATAAAAGAGGCGGAAGTTCTGGAAAAATAAGTTTTAATATTCCATTAAACAATATAAATATAAATGACAAAATTGAATATTTTTTAAATGGCAATAAAAAGTTTGTAGGCTATATTGAAAGTATAGATAATTCTGGATTAAATGTTACTGTTATTCCTATATGGGGAAGGCTTCTTCATCAATACATACAAGGAGATTTAATTTTAGAATCTACTAAGGGCATTCTTGATATAGTTTTATCACTCAAAGAAAAAATAGAGGAGATGGGCATAATTTTTGATGAAAAACACATTGATTTAAATAACGATAAACAAATAACAATGTCTTTTAGCGGAAAGAATGTTTCTGATATACTTGATGAGGTAGAAGAGAATATATCAAAAAGCTACTCTTGGGGTGTTGATATTAATAATACATTTTATTTTAAAGAGTTTTCTAATATTCCAACCAAAAAAATTAATTGGCATAATAATCATTTTTCAGAGAGTGAATATACAGAGGATTCTTCAGATTTGGTAAGCAGATACATAATAAAAATGAAAGACAGCATTACAGATGAAAACGGAGAAGTTAAAGAAGTTTATAGAGCCCTTCCAAAGATAGTTGGTGCAGATAAATTATATCCTGCCATACCATTAGAAAAAGAGATAGGCATAAAAACAGATATTTTTGAACTTAATTATAAACTTGAAAATTATGACCTTGCCTATGAATATGCTTATCAGTTTTTAACCAATCAAGAAAAAAAAGAGAGCGTTCAGCTAAAAAATATAAATTACAATTCAGCAGATATTAATATAAATGAATGCGTAGAGTGCATATTAAAGCCTACAAACAATTTTTATAAAATAATAGATTTTAATGAATTTACAATTATAGAAAGCCATTTAAATGAAGTTTACTCAAGCGATATAATAGACATTGATAATGAAATAGAGACAAGAAAATATCCAAACTACAAACAGCAAAACAGCGTGAAGCTTTCTGATATAGACAAATATTATAAAGATATATGCAATCATGTTTATAATATTACAAAGATAGCTATATTTTTTTCTGATGGTTTGGAAGACAAAGAAAGTAATGTTAGTGCATTATTTCAGGTTGAGGATGGAGAGCATACTCAAAGAAAATATTGCAAAAATGGTTTTGCTTTATTTGATGTTTCAGGATATGACAAGAGAAATATTATAATAACATCAGAGAGAAGCAATATACTTTATGAGAAGTTTATATGTTTTTTTGACTGTGGTTCTAAGACTGTTGAGATGAATGTGAGGAGCATTAATTATAAGTTTGAAAACAATCATTTAACAGTTGATGCTGAGTTATCAAAGATGAATGTAAAACGCACTAATTATTTGTATGATCAGGAAGAGCGAAAGAAGAAACTGGAGAGTCTTTTAACCTATTCTGAGAGCTAATTATTTTAAACTTTTATTGATAGAAAAATAATTTAGTTTATAATAATTACAATATTTTAGTTAATAGGTAATAATTTTGGATACTTTAATAAATGGTAATTGTTTGGAAATATTGGATACTTTAGAAGAGAATAGTATAGATATGATATTTGCAGATCCTCCTTATAATTTATCTAATAATGGAACAACTTGTCATAGCGGAAAAAGAGTAAGTGTAAATAAAGGTGAATGGGATATAAGTTTAGGATTCGATCAAGATGTTGCCTTTCATGAAACTTGGATATCAAAATGCAGAAGAGTTTTAAAAGATAATGGCACTATATGGATAAGCGGTACTAATCATAGCATATATAAATGTGGTTTTATATTAGAAAAATTGAACTTTTATATATTAAATGATATAGCTTGGTACAAACCTAATGCAGCTCCTAATTTAAGTTGTAATGTTTTTGCTCATAGTCATGAAACACTTATATGGGCAAAAAAAAATAAAAAAGCAAAACATTTTTACAATTATGATTTAATGAAAAATTTAGATTTTGAAAAAGATAAATTAAAGTCAAAAGGCAAACAAATGAGAAGTGTTTGGTCTATATCAACTCCTGCTAAAAATGAAAAAATTTATGGAAAGCACCCCACTCAAAAGCCAATAGATTTATTAATAAGAATAATACTTGCATCTACAAAGGATAATGATACCATATTAGATCCTTTTAATGGTTCTGGCACTACAGCAGTAGCTTGTGCTATGATAGGCAATAGAAATTATATAGGTATAGATATAGATGAGAATTACATAGAACTTACTAAAAAAAGAATTAAAGATATAAAAAAGGAGAAAAGCCTTTTATGAATAATGAATCTTGGAAAACAATATTTGATAGTTATAATATAAATAATCATAATTTTGATGAATCTCCTTTTTATATAAATGCCGATATGATAAAAGATGCTACAAAGCATTTTAAATCAACGTCAGAAAGAGAAGTGAGAATATTATGTAAGCAGGATCACAGAGATAGCAGACCATATGTATTTATAGAAAAGAATTTGTTTTTATTGCCTGTAAAAAATGGTGAATATGCCATAATAAAGGGAGACGGATATATTGATATACCAGATATAACATCTAATACAATAGAATATAATTCAAAGTTAGGTTTTGATTTAGATTCTTCAAAAATTGGAGATTCGGAAATGCAGCATTTAGATTTTGCTTATGCTTCAAGTATAATAAGAACCTTTATAGAAGATGATTCACTTGTACTTACCATAAGAGGCAGAAAATATACACCTTCTTTTTCTTTTTATGTTGGTAATAATTTAATAGAAGTAAAAAGCGTACAAACTGAAGTTGATGCAGGTTATGAAGGCAAAGATAATATTGTATTAATTGAAGCGAAAAATTCAAAAACTAATAATACTATTATAAGGCAATTATTTTACCCATATAGACAATGGTCTAACTATTCAAATAAAAATGTACATACATTATTTTTTGAAAAAAGAGGAAGAGAATATTTAATATGGGAATTTAAGTTTAAAGATACTAATGACTATAACAGTATATATCTCTATAAATCAGCAAAATATCGTATTTTAAATATCTAATAAAACAATTCAATTTTTTTATAAAATACATTTGTTATATTACATTTTATAAATATTCTAAAACATAAAGTTAAAATATTTGCACTTTTTGCAACTTTTTGCGGCGGGAAAAAGTTGAATAAAACAAAATCTTAAGGAAATTTTATGTCATCAGGAACTATATTAAATTATTTTGGGCTTGCAAACACCTATAATCCATTTACAGATGAGAATGCATTACAAGAGGTTCATGATTTAGATTTTGATATACCTCTTTTAAGCCCATTCAAAAATGCTGATTATGCTGCAGTAAGCACAGGTCTTCTAACTACTTCACTTTCTTTTTTGAATGATTCCATACTTCAAGTAATTGAGCCAAACACAAACAAAAAAATAGCGGATTTAAATCCAATTATTGGAGATATTGGAAATGACAAATATATGCCCAAAGAAAATGAAGTTTTTTGGTTTAACAAAGAAGGCTTAAGAGGTACTTATTTTTTAAGCTCAATCTATGCAGGCAAAAAGTTTAGAATAGTAAGCGGAAGATATATAACAACTTCAATAACAAGTGCCGTTCTTAATGACATATTTGAAAGAACTATTGGAGTGCCTTCATATATTGAGGATATAAACAACAAAATAGAAGCTATTAAAAATAATTCTACTTTTGTATTGAAAGAAGTTATAACAAAAACAGGAGAAGGCAATCAAAATTGGGCATTGAATTGGAGGGAAGATTTAGAGTATTTACAAGTATGCGGAGTAGTAGAAGGTGATACTAATGCTCTTGTAAGTATGTCATCATTTGGACTTTTTAGTGACATTTCTGATAGTGTACCTTTGATAGGTTATTTTGGAAGTTATGCAAGCTATAAATATTTTGGAGGCGAGTTTCAACAAAACATAATAGGAAATTTCAGCGGGCTTCCAAATTTAATGAGCTTTCCTATTTTGGAAGATAAAAAGCCTGTACTGGCATTAAAAAATAATGGAAATAACACAGTAAAAGCAACATTATATTTTTTGGTACGAAGTAAATAAAAGTTTATAATCTTGTTGTATAGGATTCGTGAAAAGTTCAAATGTTATAGATTAATATTAAAAAAACATGAAGATAAAAAATGTAGCCTTTTTGGTTCTTTGCGGCTGCAAAAGAACTGGGGTGTGGGGCAAAGCCCTGCAAATAATTTAAATTAAAAATATGATTTTTACAAACTTAAAAATTTTCAATATACAACTTAACAATTATATGTTGTCATATTTGCATTTTGGCTATGATGCACAAAGAACTAGTTTTTTATATTAATTCTTTTCAATAAGTTTTGAAACAAGTCTGTAAATAACAAACAATCATAATAAAAATATTTGGAGTAAATATATATGTTTCTTAATGAAAATAATTTACAAGCTCCTTTTCAATATAAGATAAGCGAGAATAGTTTTAAATTAGAAAAAATAAATAATTCATTGCAATTAAATGAGGATAACAGTCAGATAAAAGTTTTTGAAGGCGAGAGATTATTTTGTGTTGATATAGGATATGGTATAAATGGTGCTTTAGAAGAGATGGAGTTTATTTTAGATGGTGTTAGAGTGTATCCTGTTTTATTAGATGATATTAATTGTATCAGAGAATTGGAAGAGGCAGAAGAAAATAAAATATATTTAATAAAAAATGATATTAACTTTAAGAGTATAATCTTTTTATCAACAATTCATTTAAATAAAAAATTTGAATATTCCATCACAGCTTATAATACAACATTAAGTTCTTGGATGTTTGATTATATAGCTAAAAAGATTAATAGCCTTGATACAGATTATCCTATAAAAAACTATTATGATAAAACTAATTATAAAACAAATGATATTATCAAACATAATGGTTATTTGTATAAAGCAAATAAAGATTTTTTAAGCGATGATTCTGATTATTATTTGAAATCTAATTGTTCCATTCTTACACCTTTTAAGAGTATAGAAATAGGAAGCAGTTATAATGCAGGCGACATTTTAGAATATGAAAACAATTTTTTTGTTATAAGTGAAAATTTTATTTATAGCGAAGAAAATGATATTTATGATTTTATTAAGCCTCTAATTGAAATAATAAATTGGTTTGACGGCATTAAAAAGATTTATAAAAATCAGATAATAATGAGAGATGGAATTTTTTATTTAGTTTTAGATTATATAGAAAATCCTGTATGGAATAATTTAATAAAAAATAAAAAAATAGAAATATTATCAAAAGCATCTAACATATTTTATGATGATAGCAGCAGTTCTTTTGGAAATAACACTAATAATATTCAGCTTGCTATAGAAAAACTAAAAAAAGATATAGATAATAAGATTCAAACGGGAAACTCAAATTTAGCAAGCAATATTTTATATGATAATTCTAAAACTAATTTAGTTTGTGAAACAGAAGAATATGATTTTCCAAAATTTAAAAATGATATACCTGAAACTATTAATTTATTACTTAGTGACGGTACAAATGATTATAATGGATTTATAACAAAGCAAGAAGATGGAAGTTATATTTTAAGTTTTAATATTGAAAACATAACTGGAAGTGATATTAGTTTAATAATAAAATCTATAGATGAAGATAATAATATTTATAAAAATTATTCTATTATAAATCAATTTTTTAATTTTAATGAATTATATGATTTAGAAGAAAGTGAAATCAATGCATATAATAATACCAAAATAAAATTTGTATTTAACTATTCAGATATGCCATTTATATCATTGGAAATAATTAATAAACCTTTAGACAATAATCTTATTTTAAGATTAAAAAATAGGGGATTAAGAAATCAGGACAGATATTTATTTGGATTAAGTGAGGAATTTCTTGGCAGTCAAAGTGTAATAGATAATTATGTTTTAGAGTTTGTGCAGGATAATGATGCTGTTAAATTGTCAGGTTCATATACTTTAAAAGAAGGAGCAGGGGCTCAGATAATTTTTTGTAATTCTATTATAGAAAATTATTTTTATATAAACTCTGAATTTAAAAATACTACAGGTATAATTTCGAGTAATGGCAAACCGATAAAATATACAATAGCTAAAGGAGATAAATATGGCTTAGATATGTATTTACTGCTTTTAAAGTATCAAGATGATAATTTAGTAAATGTAGGTGATACAATAACTTTTAATTTAACACCAGATAAAAATTCTATTTTGGATAAAGTCTCAAAACCAGTAGAAAATGTTCAGGAGCTTGGAGAGAGTTTATCTATTTCTAATAAAGAACTTATTCTAAATATAAATGATATCAATAATAGATTAATGATACCTCCATATTATGTACAATATACAGATTCAAATGGTAATTTTGATTCTAATGAAGAGCCGTCAAATTGGTATAAAAAAATGTATGGCGTATCTACAACTTGGCAAATAATGTTTAATTCGGATAGCATATTTTTTAGAACAGAAGGTTCGTATGCTAATGAAGGCCGTTTTAATGGAGTGCAAAATGATGCCATTAGGAATATGACTGGTTACATAGATGATATAATAAGAGGGGACAATGGAGGAACCAATGGAGTTTTAGGATTAAGTAATAGAATTAATGGAGATGTTGTTTATTCTGATCAATATGGTGCTTTTTCGAGGGTTAAATTAGATTTTGATGCTTCAAGAGCAGTTCCAGTTGGCTCAGAAATAAGAACTAAAAATAGATTAATAAGAATATACAAACTGCTTACAATTAATGGTAAAACGGTAAATGAAATATTACAAGGAGCTTAAAGATGATATTTGCTGTATATGATAAAAATACTTATAAATGTTATTTTGTTGAAGGGCAGAGTATTAATGATTTTAAGCTGAAGTCTAATGAAGTTATAAAAGAGCATAATAGTAAAGATTTAAGTCAGACTGATATAAGAGCTTATAATGAAGATGGTTCTGTAAGGAGTTTAGAAGAGCAATTAAAAGAAAAAATAATTGTACTTAAAGATAATGAAATAATAGATAATGGAATTATAAGAGAATTAAATAGAAATATAGAAGCTGATTATATTGTTATGATTGAGAGGGGGGTTGAAGAATTAGATAAAAATAAAAAGATAATAGAAGAAGAAAATGGTAAAAAATATATTACAGAGAAGTCTATTGAAGAGAAATATAATGACGGTTTAATGAGCAAAGAAGAATATAATGCTTATATACTCATACAAAGGCAAGGACAATATGTTAGCAATATAGATGGAGTGAGAGCGGAGCTTTTAGATGATGTGCTTAATAGTTTAGCTTCTCAAGGATTATTGAATGAAAGTCAAATTGAAGTGTTAAAAACTATACAGGATAATAGAGCCAACATAAAAGCTCAGTACAAAAAAATATTATGAGGTATAACATATGATTGATATAAAAAAATATTTATTTGCACTTAATATAGATTTATCTTGGGAGGGTGTATTAAAAAAATATTTACTTGCATATAACATTACAAAAGAAAAAGATATAAAGATGTTTTTAGCTCAAACGAGTCATGAAAGCTATAATTATAAAAGGCTTGAGGAAAGTTTCAAATATAAACCTGAAGTGTTAATAAAAGTTTTTCCAAAATATTTTAATACTCTTGAAGAGGCAAAAGACATTTTATCTAAAGGAGATGAAGCCCTTGCTAATAGAGTGTATGGAGGAAGGCTTGGCAATAATTTTGATGAGGGTTATAAATACAGAGGGCGGGGCATAATACAGCTTACGGGAAAAAGCAATTATATTCATTATGGAAAACTTCTTAATATTGACTTAGTTAATAATCCTGATTGGCTTTTAGAGAGAAATGTTGCTGCTCATGTTGCTTGCTGTTATTGGATAAATAGAGGGCTTTTAGGTATTGATGATATAAGAAAGGCAACTAAAAAGATTAACGGCGGATACAATGGATTAGAAGATAGGATTAAAAGATACAAAAAAATAGAAAATTTATAAAAGGCTTTTTATGAATAATAGTTTAGATAAAAAAATATTTAATTACAATAAAAACTATAATAAAAAAAATAATTTTGAAAACAGATTAACTCAAATAGAAACAATAGTAGGTATAAATAATAACGGCACTCCAAATGGAAATGGAATTATTAATATGCTTGAATGTTTTAATAGAGATATGAATGAAAATAAAGAAAACTTAAAAGACATACATAAAGATATTAATAATATAAAATTTAAATTAGGTGAATTAGAATACATATTAAAAGAGCATCAAAACACAAGAAGTTTTATAGAAAAAGAAATCTCTTCAACTAAAACAGACATTAAAGAAATAAAATCTGTATTACAAGACAGCATTACAACAAAGAGCATAGTAAAAATAAAAAATATAATAATAGGGCTTGGAGCTGTAATAGTTGCACTTAGTACAATTATAGGAAGCATAGTATTTTTTGCAAATAAGTTGGGGTAAAAATAATGAATATTAAAAATATTAATAAAATAAAAAAAGTAGATGAAATATTTTCTTCAAAAGGCATAGGAAAAAAATTAAGCCTTATTACAAAATTTATTACTTTTACAATCGGTATAATAATATATTGTTATGTTGTTTATTTTAATAAAACAATACCAAGTAAGGAAGCAAGCGTATCTATAATAATATTTATGCTTGGATGTTCTTCTATTATGTATGGGGTGGATTTAAGTTTGATAATAAGGAATATTAAAGGTGATAACAGTAATAAAGATTCTCACAAATAAAAATACTTATATAATTCTGTTTGTATTAATTATTTGCTCTTATATTTTATTTGTAAATATAAATCTTCAAAGTAAAAATAAAAAGATAGATGACTTAAAAATAGAAATAGACTCTCTTAATAACAGCAATTCTTTTTTATATAAAGATTTAGTATTTAAAGAAAAGCAAATTAATATAATAAAAAGTTTTTCAAACAGTATAACACTTATTAATAAAATGACTAATGAGGTTTTGGATAATGAAACTAAATATATTGTTGATACAATTAAGAAAGATTTTTATAGTTCTTTTAATTAGTTTATTAATTAATTTATTTTTTTTATCTTGCAGCAGTGTAAATAGTAATGTTTGTGATTTAACTCCTCCTCCTTCAATATACATTATAGAAAATATTAAGACAAAAAAGGATTTATTAAAAAACTATAAAGATGCCGTTATAAAAATTTCTCATTGGCAGAATTGGTATAATATACAAGTTGGGAGCAATTATTTTTATTATAGCAATTCAAACTAATTGGGCGGCAGATGAAGATTAAATAAAAAAAATAATTTGGGTGTGCAGTGAAAATATCAGTATAAAATTAAAAAGAAAAATATTATAGAAATTGCAGATAGCATAAAAAGTATATAGGATAGGCAAATGTAATTAAATTTTAAAACTTTATTTTAATGCCCCGCCCTTTATATTTTATAACATACTTTTTAAATTGTAGTTTAAATTAACTTTGTTATTGGTTTAGAATTGTTAACTCCCGCCCAAGCTTTTATTTATTTAGCATACGCTTTCCGCACGGTTAGAAGTATTTTATTTGCAATAAAAATTATAACTTTTATTTTATCAATATTTTTTTATTTTGTTTAGCGTGCGGTGAATGTTTACTTATAATCACTTATGTTTTTTATATATATTATAAAGTATTAAAAAACGGAGAATAAAAAAATGCTTGAGAATAACGAAACTCAAAACAATCAAACCGTAATAGAGAAAATAATAGAGAGCTATGATACAAAATTAAAAGATAAGACTTTAGAGATAGAAAAACTAAATGAAGAGCTAAATAAAATATCTACAAACAATTATTATAATGGAGTTCCAGATTTGCATTATAACCGAGGAGATTTTGGCGATGATTTTTCTTTTCCGAGCAAATGGGCTTTAACTTGTAAAAGAATGGAGAACTCTATTTATTTAGAGCCAATACTTCAATTTTATAGGGGTATTTTTAATTCTTTTAATTATGAATTAGAAAAGACAGATGAATATTTTGAGAGTGCAAAGGTAAGAAATGCTTATAACTTTATAGATAAACAATTTAAAAGAGCTGGCGGGCTTAAGAGTTTAATAGTTAATGCCGCTTATAATTCTTTGGTTTATGGATTTTGTTTTTTTACTCCGAAGTTAGAAGTTTTGTCTGCAAAGAATTATGGATTTAAAGGCAAGCTTGATGGTTTAAGAGGTTTTAAGTTTTATGATGTTTCTTCTATAAATAGCTTTAATTTTTCAAAAGAAGATA
>CAKVCJ010000022.1 GCA_934725655.1 uncultured Brachyspira sp. | reverse complement strand
AACAAACAAACAAACAAACAAACAAACAAACAAACAAACAAACAAACAAACAAACAAACAAACAAACAAACAAACAACTTTTACTTTCTTAAACAAATTTATCTTTATCTTTGTTGCAAAAAATATTTTAATGAATTTAAGTATAATCTATGTACTTTATGGAGTGGTTTATGAAAAATAAAAATATATTTAAAATATATTTTATATTATTAGTAATTTGCATTTTTAGTTTGACAATATTATTTATATTTGGTAATAAAAGTAGAAAAGGATATTTAAGTAATTTTGTATTTAATGAAGAACATATTAATAAAACTTTAGAGTTAAATGGTTTTAATATAAGTGAAACTAAAAATTTATTTATAAAAACTGGTCAATTAGATAATGATGCTTTAATTAATTATGTATTTACTAATGAAGCAATAAGAAGTTATAGCTATGGATTTAGAATAAAGTATTATAGCAAGATTTTTAGAAATAGCGATATATATGGGGTTTATATAGATTCAAATAAAGCTATAAAAGATAATAATTTTATTATAGATATTCAAATAGATGAAAAAGGAAGCCCTTTTGGAAATATTATATCTACTAAAAAACTAAATAATGAAGATAATATTGGTAATATAACTTACACTTTAAAATTAAAACCTAAATTTATAATAATATTTATTTTATCTTTACTTATTTTATTATTAATAATAAATTTAATATACAAATATGGATGCAAAATATATAATTATTTTATTAAAATTTATAATTTATTTTTCATACCTATTAATTATATATCAAAATATATTGTAAAATATAGAAAAAATATATTATATATTTATAGTGTACTAATTGTAATTATATTTGTGTTATTATTATCTTTGAATTTTTTGTCTAAAAACTATAGAATAGGAACATTAGGTAACTTTGAACTTACTGCTGAAACTCCTGCAGGTTATGTATATAAAGCAAATATATTTTCAAAAGGTTTTTTTTCAGATAATTTTATATTTAAATATTCAAAAGATCCTTTAAAAGTTGAAAATAAGCCTAGTTATGTAAAAAATTATGGTTATTCGTATATCTTAAATACTAAGCCGCATTTTTCTGATTGGAATCAAGGTACAAATTGGAACAATGATGATGGTACATTTACAGTATCTAATTCTTCAAGTTGGAATAATTATCATTATAATATATTACTTTCAACTGGGGAAAGATATAATATTTTAATGGAAGCTAAAAGAATGAATCCTACATCTAATGATATACAAATAGGTTTTTCAATATCTTATTTTATTAGCGAATATACATCTCTTTCATTACACTATATATCAAATAGTGTTAATAGTATAGATTATGCTATATATGGTACAGATGAATATATATATGATGCTGTGCATACTGAATCAATTTTACAATTTTATTTTCCTCCTGAAGAGCTAAATATAAAATATATAAAAATTGAACAAGTTAATGAAAATGCATTTTATGTTAAAGATAATAGTTATGTAATATTTACTTCGTCTAGTAATGTTAAACCAAATACAAATGATTTTAATATTTATTATAAATTAAGTTTTAATCAGTATTTTATAAATATTATCATCTTAATATTTATAATATATTTAACATTTTTAATATTTTATATTATATATAATAATAATTTAAATTGTGATGCTGAAAATACAAAAAATATAAGTTATTCTATATCAAGAAATGATATTTTATTTTTATCTATACTTACATTTTTATCCATATTTCTTTTTATATTTCAATTTTGGTTGTTTTTTCCTGGATATTTTCAATATTGGGACACTTGGTTTTCAATAGTAGAATCTATAGATGGTATATATAGTAATCAAAGTGGAGTAATAATACCATTATCTTTACATATTTTATATAAAATATTTGGATATAATAATTATTATTTATTGTTTATAAATTTATTTTTATTTTCATCATCTTTATATCTTATAGTATTTTCCCTATATATAAAATATAGAAAAAAACTATTAATAATTTTATTATTAATTACATTTATTCCTAATTTCTTTTTCTTAAATTTTAATCATATAAAAGATGTAACTTCTTCATTATTTTTATTTTTTTCAATATCGTTAATATTTTTTAAAATTAATATAGAAATAAAAAATAAAAAATTAAATATTTTTATTATGATATTATCTATGATATGTTCTTTAATAGCCATGCTATGGAGGCATAATTTTATAGTAACTGTTTACCCTATATTTTTATTATATACTTTTATTTTATTGAAAAATAATAATAAGATTAAATATTTAATTAAATTTTGTTTTATAATGTTTATATTTGCTATTATATTAATCTTAATTCATTATTCTTTTCCCAGATTTTTTATTAAAGAGGAAAAATTGTTATCAAAATATGGCACACAGCATTTATTTTTACTTCAAGTAGCATCATGTGCAGTTCCTAATAATGATAATAGTTTAATTAATGATGATTGGTATTTAAAAAATAAAAACTTTGAAAATTTAAAAGATGTATATAATTTAAATCCTTTATTTGGTGATCAATTAACTTCATATGTACATCCACAGAGAATATTTAAATATGCTATAAAATCTGAGGGATTAAAAAAAGTATGGATAAAATATATATTTAAATATCCTAAAAGTTATATAAGTCATTGTATAAATAGTGCTAATTCTTTATGGAATAGTTATATATGGAAAATAGATTCTGCAAGTATTCAATCCAAAAATGATAAAGGCGGAATAACTTTTTCTCCTTTAAAAGAAAAAATATACTCTTTTTTATATAATTTTATACCTAATATAAAAACTATATATTTTGTAGGGATATCTATAATATTATTCATTATTTCAGGTATTTTATGGTTTATAAAATATAATTATAGGAGTGCTTTGCTACTATTTTGTTTTTCAACATCATTTTCTGCATTTGCTACAGCTTTAATATCTGCTCTGTTTATACCTGCAATTTTATATAGATATATACATCCTGTTACTTATATAACTGTAGCATCATTAATATCTTTTATTGTGTTTTTATGTGATATTTTATCCCAAAATATATCAAATAAAAAATAAAATTAAGGTGCAATTATATGAATTATCAATTTACAAATGAAGAATTACTTGAAATAAAAAATAAAATTCCTAAGTATGAAAAATATGTATTTTTTGATAAGAGAAATAAATATGCATTGTTAATACCAGTTATTAATGAAGGTGAAAGATTTATATCACAAATGAATAAAATGAAAGAAGGAAATATATTTAATATTTGTGATGTATTTATATGCGATGGTGGAAGTAAAGATAATTCATCCAATCCTGATTTTATTAAAGAATATGGATGTTGTAGTCTAATAATTAATACAAGTGATAAAAAAGGTCAAGGTGTACAATTAAAGCAGGGATTTTATGAAACTATGTTGAATGGTTATAATGGTACTATTATGGTTGATGGTAATGATAAAGATAATATTTATGAAAGTTTACCACTGTTTTTATCAAAATTAGAAAAAGGCTATGATGTTATTCAAGCTACAAGATTTACATTAGGAGGGCATCATGAAAATACTCCTATTGGAAGGTTTGTAGGAATCAGATTAATAGCTTCACCATTAATTAGTTTGACTTCTGGATTTCATTATGATGATGTATGTAATGGATATAAAGGTTTTTCAAGAAATTATATTTTAGATAGAAGAATGGATTGGTTTAGGGAAGAGTTTAATACTTATGAATATTGCTATTACCCACTAGTACATGTAAAAAAATTGGGATATAAAGCCTGTCAGGTTCCTACAACAAGGTTATATCCTAAAAATGAAGTTCCTTCTAAAATAAAAGGCTTTACTTCTAATTTTAAACTTTTAAAAGAAATTTTTAAATTAGCTTATAGTAAGACCAGACCAGACCAGACCAGACCAGACCAGACCAGACCAGAATTAATATATGTAGCGATTACATATATATTTATAATAATACAATATATCAAAAATTACAACCTATGTTGCAATGCGAAATTGCAGCATAGGTTTTTTGTGCTTTAAATTTATTTAGGAAATAATTATGAAAAAAATATCAGTAATAATACCATGTTATAATGAAGAAAATACTATAGAAACTATAATAGATGCCGTAAACAATTCTAAATGCTCTATAGAAAAAGAAATTATTATAGTAGATGATTTTTCAAAAGATAATACAAGAGAAAAATTAAAATTACTTGAAAATAAAGTATCTATAATTTTATATCATGATAAAAATATGGGTAAAGGTGCGGCACTTAGAACAGGAATTAAAGCTGCTACAGGAGATTTTGTCATTATACAAGATGCAGATTTAGAATATGATCCTAATGAATATGATAAATTATTAGAACCGCTTATCAACAATAAAGCTGATGTAGTATTTGGAAGCAGATTTGCAGGAGGAGAATCACATCGTGTATTATATTTTTGGCATCAAATGGGCAATACTTTTTTAACTTTATGTTCCAATATGTTTACTAATTTAAATCTTACAGATATGGAAACATGTTATAAAGTATTTAAAAGAGAAATTATACAGTCTATAGAAATTAAAGAAAATAGATTTGGTTTTGAACCTGAAATTACAGCTAAAATATCAAAAATACAGAATATTAGAATATATGAAGTAGGTATATCGTATTATGGCAGAACATATAAAGAAGGTAAAAAAATAGGCTGGAAAGATGGTTTTAGAGCTTTATGGTGTATTTTAAAATATAATTTATATAAGACCAGACCAGACCAGACCAGACCAGACCAGACCAGACCAGACCAGACCAGAAATTAATATATGTACTGATTACATATGTATTTATAATAATTCAAAATATAAAAAATTACAACCTATGCTGCAGATTGCAGCATAGGTTTTTTGTATTTAACTAATTTTTAGGAGTATTAATGATATATGACTATGTAATAATAGGTGCTGGCATTTACGGACTTTATTCAGCTGATATTTTATCTAATAAATATAAAAATACCAAAATTTTAATAATAGAAAAAGATAAAGAAGCTTTTTCAAGAGCCTCATATGTTAATCAGGCAAGACTTCATAGTGGTTATCATTATCCTAGATCATTACATACAGCTATAAAATGTTCTCATTATTTTGATAGATTTATTAAAGACTTTCCATTTTCAATAGTTTCAGATTATACCAAAATTTATGCTGTGTCATCAAAATTTGGTATGGCAACTCCTGATAATTTTGAATATTTTTGTGATAATGCTAATATCCCTTATGAAAGAATTGATGAGAGTATTTTTTTTAACAAAAATACTGTTGATTCATGTTATAAAACTAAAGAATATACAATAGATACTCTTAAAATAAAATATTATTATTTAGAAAAATTGAAAGAAAAATCAAATATTACTATTCTTTATAATGATTATGTAAAAAATGTAATTATTGATAATAATTTATGGTTGTTAACATTAAATTCTTCTAAAATAATAAAAACTAATTTTGTTATTAATACTTCTTATGCATCTTTAAACAGTATATTAAAAATATTTAATTTAAATACATTATCTATGAAGTTTGAATTAGCAGAGATGGTTTTGTGTAGTGCCTCTGAAAGCTTAAAAGGTTTTGGTATTACATTAATGGATGGTCCGTTTTTTTCTATAATGCCTTTTGATAGTCATGGTATGTATTCATTATCAGCAGTAAGGTATACTCCGCATCAAAATTGTTTTCAAGAATTACCAACTTTTACATGTCAAAAAAAATCAGAAATTTGCAGCGGAATGTTCTTAGATAATTGCAATTACTGCAAAGCAAGACCGGAAACAGCTTGGGTACATATGTTCCAGCTTGCTAAAAAATATTTGAAATCAGAATTTTTGCCAGAATTTAGAGAAAGTATTTTTGCTATAAAAGCTTTAATGCAGTCTTCTTCAACATCTGATTCAAGACCAGTTATCATTACAGAGAATAATAAAAATCCAAAATTAGTTAGTATTCTTGGAGGAAAATTAAATACTATATATGAATTAAATGAGGTACTGCTATGAAAGATAAAAACTATGCAAGTTTTATAATAACGAAAATAGATAATAAAGAAAATTATCAAAGATTAGAAAATTATATACTAAATAAATTTGAATATAGTGAGATAATTATTTTGATAAATGATTCTAATATAAAAGATATTAAAGAATATTTATCTCCCATTTCTAATAATGTATTATGTTTAAATTTAGGTAATAATATAGATGAAAATAATTCTATAAGAGCAGGATTAGAATTTTCAAAAGGAGATATAGTTTTTGTAATTAAAGATTTATCAATTAATAAATTAGAAGATTATTTAGATAATCTTTATGAATCAAATAAAAAAGGTATAGACTCATCTTTTTTAACTTCTAAATATTATAGATTAAAAGACAAATTAACCATTAGTTTAATATCTATATTTTCAAAGCATAAATTAAAAAATGTATATGATATAATATTTTTAGTTACTAGAAGAGTTATAAATGCAATTACAGAAGATAATAGCAAGACAACACCTATATCATATGTTATTCGTGATATTGGATATAATTACAATGAATTTGAATGCAATATAAGAGATAAAAAATATTATATGTCAAAGCAAACAAGAAGCGTGTATTTATTATTATTTTCAGAAGCTTCTTCAAACTTTGCTGCATCATTATCTTTATTAAGTGCTATAATTGCTATAGTAACAGGAATATATGCTTTAATTATATATTTATCTAATAATAAGCCTGTTGAAGGTTGGACTACAACATTTTTGTTTTTATCGTTTAGTTTTACTATGATATTTGCCATATTTAGTATTATTATAAGATATTTAAGTGTAATACAAAAAGAACTGTATAATAAACCGAATTTCAGAGTAAAATCTGTTTCAAAATTATGAAAGGAGATAAAATAATATGAATTTTGAAGAAATAAAAAAAAGAATACCAGAATATACATATATATCTTTTTTTGAGAAAAGAAATAAATATGCTTCTGTAATACCGGTTTTGAATGAAGGACAAAAATTCTTAGACCAATTAGATAAAATGAAAAGTAAAAATATATTTAACATATCAGATATTTTTATATGCGATGGTGGAAGCAGTGATTATTCTTCTAATGCTGAAATAATGAAAAATTACGGATGTAAAGGTTTAATAATTAATATAAGTAATATAAAAGGACACGGTACTCAACTAAAACAAGGATATTATGAAGCATTAAAAGAAGGATATGATGGCATCATAACTTTTGATGGAAATAATAAAGATAATATAGAAGATACACTTAATGAATTTATAAAGAAATTTGATGAAGGATATGATGTAATACAAGCTACTAGATTTTCAATGGGAGGTAAAGGAATAAATACTCCATTATCAAGATATTTAGCAATTAAATTTATAGCATCACCTTTAGTAAGTTTATGTTCTGGATATCACTATACTGATCCTACAAATGGATATAAAGCATTTTCAAGAAAATATATGATGGATGATAGGATAGATTGGTTTAGAGAGGAATATTCTAAATATGAATACGGTTATTTTCCACTAGTGCATGCTAAAAAGCTTGGATATAAAATAACTCAAGTTCCAACAATTAGAAAGTACCCTATTGGGGAAGTTCCATCGAAAATAAAGGGATTTAGTTCTAATTTTAAATTATTAAAACAAATATTGAATAGTTTATTTAATAAACCGAAGTAATTTGAGGATTAAAATGAATAATATAAGAATAGGTTTTATAGGTGCTGGGCATGTATCTAATTCCATGTCTAAAGCTATTGATAATATAGAAGGTTTAGAAAAGTATGCTGTTGCTTCTAGGGATATAAATAAAGCAGAAAAGTTTGCAAAAGATCATAATTTTAAAAAGAATTATGGTTCATATAAGGAAATGTTAGAAGATGATAATGTAGAACTAGTTTATATAGCGACACCTGTATCCTATCATTATAAACATGTAAAGATGTCATTAGAATATGGTAAACATGTATTATGTGAAAAAACTTTTACTTCAAATTATCAAGAGGCGAAAGAATTAATTGATATTTCTAAAAATAAAAAACTTTTATTAGCTGATGCTATATGGACTAGATATATGCCATCAAGATATAAAATAGAAGAATTTCTAAATAGCGGCATTATTGGTGTACCTAAAATGTTAGAAGCAAATTTAGGATATATCCTTACGAATAAGGATAGATTATTCAATAAAGAATTATCTGGAGGTGCTTTATATGAAATTGGAATATATCCTATTAATTTAGCTTTATCAGTTCTAGGAAATAATTTTAAATATGTTAATGTTGTATCTATTATAGATGATAACGGTATAGATTTGCAAAGTTCTGTAATATTAAAATATTATAATGGAACTATCGCCAATTTACTATATTCTATTAATTCAATGACAGACAGTAAAGCAGTTATAGCATGTACTAAAGGCTATATTATTATTGAAAATGTTAATAATCCTCAAAATATATATGTTTATTCACAAGAAAGGAAATTATTAGATAGTTATTCTAAAAATGATGGTATTAGAGGATATGAATATCAATTAAAATCCGTTGTAAAATCTATAAATAATGGGATGATAGAATGCAAAGATATGCCGCATAATGAAATATTAGAAGAAATGAAACTAGTTAATATTATAACAGAACAGAACAGAACAGAACAGAAATAATATTTTTTACTATATATTATTATTTAAAAAAGTCAATACATTTTTATGTATTGGCTTTTTTTATTTTAAAAAAATTCAGGAGTAAATTATGAATAATAATTGTTTAATAGGTTATACAGGTTTTGTAGGAAGCAATATATTATTGAAATCTGATTTTCATTTTAAATATAATTCAAAAAATATAAATGATATTAAAAATAATGAATTTGATTTACTAATTTGTTCGTCAATACCAGCTGATATGCAGCTTGCTAATACTAATCCTGAAAAGGATTTATCAAATATTAAAGAATTACTAAATATATTAAGTACCGTAAAAGCCAAAAAAGCTGTTTTAATATCTACTATAGCAGTATATCCGCAACCTGTTGTATATGATGAAATCAATGATAATTTTATTAGTGATTCTGATTATGGAAAAAATAGAAAAATAGCAGAAAATGAATTTGGCAATATTTTTAATAATTCTTACATAATAAGATTACCTGCTTTATTTGGTAAAAATTTAAAAAAGAATTTCATATATGATATAATCAATCCTGAACCAGCATTTTTTACAGAAAGTAAATTTGAAACAATAAAAGATAAAATTGTTTTTTCAAAAAAATATTATAAATTCGATTCAGAAAAAAATAGATATGTATTTGATAAGAATAATGCAATTGTAGACTGTGCCATAGATAAAATAAGAGAAGAATTATTTAATATTAATGAAACTTCTTTACAATTTACTAATTCTGAGAGCACTTTTCAATTTTATAATTTAGAAAATTTGTATAATGATATATTAAAATCTATAGAATATGATATTCCTGTCCTTAATATATGTTCTGCTCCAATTTCATCAAAAGATATTATGAAAAAAATTTTTAATAGAGAATTTATTTCGAACAATGCAAAGTTATACAATTATAATATGAAAAGTGTATATGCTGATAAATGGGGAAATAATAATGAATATTTATACAGCGAAAAAAATATATATGATGATTTAATATCATTTTTTAAATTAAATTGAGTTTTATAATGAAATTGTGTATATCTTCTTTAGCATGGGATATTAAAAATAGATTAAATATTTACAAATTCTTGTCAAAAAAAGAAATAAAATTTATAGAAATCTTGCCATTTAAAATATCAAATTTGGGACTATATGATAATTATAATAATTATATAAAATTAAAAAGAGAGTGGGAGGATTTTGGATTACAAGCTGTATCTATGCAAAGTTTACATTTTGGATTAAATAATTGTTCATTATTTAATTCTGAAATGGAAAGAAAAAATTTATATGATTATACATTGAAAGCTATAGAAGTAGCATCTATATTAGGTATAAAACATATAGTATTTGGTTCTCCAAAATTAAGAATTGTACCAGAAAATATGATATATAATGAAGCTTATGATATAGCTTTTAAATTTTTTACAAAATTAAATGATGAAGCTGTTCAATACAATGTTGTAATTGGAATAGAACCTAATTCAAAAGAATATGGAACTAATTTTTTGACCAATACTAAAGATACATTCGAATTTGTAAATAAAATAAATTTAAAAAATATAAAAATAAATTTAGATTTAAGTACTATAATTTTAGAAGATGAGAATATATCACAATCTGTAGAGTTATTAAATTTATTAGATTATAATTTTCATTGCCATATAAGTATACCTTATTTAAAAAATGATTATATAAATTATAAAAATAATATAATAGAATATTTATACAAATTAAAAACTTCTAAAGTTGCTCATTATTCAATAGAAACAGTAGTAAACAATAATGATGAAATAGAAAATATTAATATTATAAATGGTATAATTGATTTTATCAAATCATTGTAAAAGGAAATATTGTAATATGTTCAGAGAAGTACCTGATTACAAAATAGAAGAATTTTTCAATAAAAGACATAAATACTGTGTAGGCATTCCTTTACTAAATGAAGGAGAAAAAATAAAAAAAGAACTAAAATCTATGTTAGATAATAACATAGCAAACATAGCTGATATTATCATTTTTGATGGCGGAAGTAATGATGATTCTACTAATATAGATTTTTTAAAAAGTGTAAATGTAAGAACTTTGCTTGTAAAAACAGGGGAAGGAAAACAAGGAGCACAATTTAGAATGGGATTTGATTATATTCTAAATCAAGGATATGAAGGTGTAATTACAATTGATGGAAATAATAAAGATGGAGTAGAATATATAAAAGATTTTATTAAAAAATTGGAAGAAGGATATGATTTTATACAAGGATCAAGATTTATAAGAGGAGGTATTCATAAGAATACTCCTCTATCAAGGTATTTGGCAGTTAAATTAATGCATGCTCCTTGGATTAGTTTTATGTCAGGTTTTAAATATACTGATACTACTTCGGCATATAGAGGTATTTCAAAAAAATTATTATTGGATGAAAATATAAATATATTTAGAAATATATTTTCTGGATATGAATTATTATTTTATATGTCTGTTATGGCACCAAAATTAAATTATAAAGTATGTGAAATACCTGTATCAAGAATATATCCTAAAAATGCGAAGGTACCAACGAAAATAACTTTTTTTGGAAATTTCAATATTATAAAGACTTTATTCAAATTAAATATTGGTTTTTATAATATTAAGAAAAAATAGATTTAATAATGAAGTTGTTATGAAAGAGATATCAAAGAATAGGAGATTTAAGTATAATTCTCTTTAATAATGATATTATAACATTCATTATTATTTTTTAACTTGAAATTTATATATTATGTTATATGATATATACAATTATAATTTATAAGGAGTTAATAATATGTCTTTAATAGATGATATAGTAGCTAGAGAGATATTAGATTCAAGAGGAAACCCTACAGTTGAGGTTGATGTTTATTTAGATAGCGGTGTTATGGGAAGAGCAGCAGTTCCATCTGGAGCTTCTACTGGTGAGCATGAGGCTGTAGAATTGAGAGATGGCGATAAATCTAGATATTTAGGTAAAGGTGTTCAAAAAGCAGTAGAAAATGTTAATGAAATTATTTGTAATGAATTAATAGATATGGATGCTTTGGATCAAGTTGAAATAGACAGAACTATGATAGAGCTTGACGGAACTGAAAATAAAGGTAAATTAGGTGCTAATGCTATACTTGGCGTATCACTTGCTGTTGCTAAGGCTGCTGCAGAAGAGTTAGGTATGCCTTTATACAGATACATTGGCGGTACTAATGCTAAAACTTTACCAGTGCCTATGGCTAATATTTTGAATGGCGGTGCTCACTCATCAGCTCCAATAGACTTCCAAGAATATATGGTTATGCCAGTTGGTGCACCTACTTTCAAAGAAGGAATACGTTATGTAGCTGAAGTATTCCATAACTTAAAAGCTATACTTCATGACAGAGGATTAAGCACTACTGTTGGTGATGAAGGCGGATTCGCTCCTACACTTAAAGATAATGAAGAGCCTCTTCAAGTAATTATGCAGGCTATAGAAAAAGCTGGATATAAACCTGGTGATGATATAATGATAGCTATGGATCCTGCTTCAAGCGAATTCTATGATAAAAATAAAAAGAAATATGTATTTAAGAAATCTGATAAAAGAGAACTTTCTTCTGCTGAGATGGTTGATTTTTATGCTGATTTATGCAATAAATACCCTATTATTTCTATAGAAGATGCTACAGCTGAAGATGACTGGGAAGGTTGGGCTTTACTTACTCAAAAATTAGGTAAAAAAGTACAATTAGTTGGTGATGACTTGTTTGTTACTAATGTAAAAAGACTTCAAATGGGATTAGATAAAGGTGTTGCTAACTCTATACTTATTAAAGTTAATCAAATAGGTTCTTTAACTGAAACTTTAGATTCTATAGAGCTTGCTAAAACTCATAACTATACTGCTGTAGTTTCTCACCGTTCTGGCGAAACTGAAGATACTACTATTGCTGATATAGTTGTAGCTACTAATGCCGGACAAATTAAAACTGGTTCTGCTTCAAGAAGTGATAGGATTGCTAAATACAATCAATTATTAAGAATTGAAGAAGAATTAGGCGACAGAGCTATTTACTTAGGCAAAAAAGCTTTTTATAATGTTATTAAATAATTTAATTAAGTATTATAAATAATTTAGATTAAAGTTATAAATTAGAGCTGGTAACAATTTATAGTTGCCAGCTTTTTTATATATTTTTTCAGTGATGAGGTATTTATATAAATTTAAAAAATATAATTAATAAAAAAATATCCGAATAAATAGAAGTTACTAATGTTTTTTATTTATACCAAAAATTAAATTTTGACAAACTTGCAAATTTTTAGTATATTTAAAATATATATTGATATAAAAGGATGGTTTATGGAAAATAATGTTCAAGAAATAAAATGGGAAAATAGATTTAATACTGGCTATAAAAGAGTAGATGATCAGCATAAAGAATTAGTAAACATATTAAATAAATTATATATATTAGTTATGAATAAGGATATATCAAAAGAAGATGTGGCAGAAGAGTTGAATAATATTATTAAAGATACAGTAGATTATGTTGCTTATCATTTTTCTACAGAGGAAGCAATAATGAAAGCTGTAGATTATAGCAGGTTCAAACCGCATGTTTCAAAGCATAGAAATTTTACAAATAAGGTATTAGAAGAGGTTAATAATTATAAGAATGGCAAAGAAATAGATATAAAGGCATTTACTTTATTTTTAAGAGATTGGCTATTTGATCATATTCTAATAGAAGATAAAATTTTTATTAATGAAGTAAAATCTACTTTAGAAAGAATGTCTAGAGAGGAATATAATAAATAATTGTTGACAAAAAAATGTAAATAATATATTCTCTTTTTATGAAAAAATATATATTGTCTTTTTTAATATTTTCTATATCTGTATTGTATGGTCAGCTTCAAATATTCAAACCATTTAGACAATTACATACAATAAATACAGAGAAATTTGAAATAATATTTCCTATTGAGTCTAGAAGAAGTGCTGAAAAATTAGCTGGTATTGCTGATGATATTTATGAAGAGTATTCTAAAATATTAAATAGCACAGTATACGGCAAAATTCCAGTGGTTATTACTCCTGATATAAATTTATTTAATTCTGTAGCAGTACCCGTTCCATATCCAAGAATAATATTATTTGACACAGCAGAATCTGGCGAGCTTACCATAGATGAAGATAATTTTAGAGGTACATTTATACATGAGCTTGTGCATTTACTTAGTTTAAACTCTGAAAAAGCTGGTATTCAAACAAGAATTTTTGGAAGTTGGGCTTCACTTGTTTTTATTAATACACCCGGGTTTATGCTTGAAGGTGTTACTGTGAGTATGGAGAGCTATAAAGGCTTTGGCAGAGCTAATGACCCTCTTGTAAAACAGAGATTAAGACAAGATATATATGAAGGCAAGTTTAAGACACCAATGCAGG
>CAKVCJ010000021.1 GCA_934725655.1 uncultured Brachyspira sp. | reverse complement strand
GCAATATGTTTGGAACCTGTGCATATATTTTGATGTTTTGTTTAGATGATGCTGCTTTAGATATTATTAAAAAAATATATGTATTTATAACTATTAATTTAATAATACCATAGAGATAAAATTTACCTCTATGGTTGATAACTATAAATTATTTAGTTTTTGTTTAAAAAGATTAAGTATCACCACATTAATAAAACATAACTTTAACTTGTATCAAGTTCGGTAAATATATGCTTTAGAAAAAACTTTTTTTATTTTGAAAGTTTTAAATCAGTTTTATTTAATTTATCACTTAATCTATGCAGATAATAAGTAATAAATATAAATAGTCCCATTATAGCAATATGATCGATAAAGAAAAATGCAGCAGGTTCTTCATAATTAGTAAGCTTTGTAATTAAAAGCATTACATTGTGTAAATCTCTTTTTATAAATGAAACTATTCCATATATAGCTATTAATAAAGCGATTATTATGCATATTGGTTTTTTTATATTTATAAATTTTTTACTCATATTTATAAATATACCCCAATGCATTCCTAAATGTGCTGACATAAATATAAAGCCCCAATAGCTGCAAATTACATGGAGTTTTTTATTAAGCACTTTTATATCAGTAAGATTAAAAAAATCTACTACATCTCTATTAAACAATATTCCGCTTATAATTAATCCAAGCATACATATAAAAAGCATAAAATTTATAAATGTATTTAATGTTCTCGTTAAATTATATTTTCCCTTAAAAAGATTTTGGCACCAATGAAAATTTAATATATGATGAAGTATAAAAAATGCAAAAATCAAAAATCCTAAATATTCATGTATAGTACGGCCTGTAAAACTATATCCTAATAAAACAAAAAAAAGAATAGTCATTATTATATCTATAAATATTTTAATTATATTTTTCATCTACAATTACCTCCTATTGCAAAAATAGTTATAATTTTATAAGTTACAAAGCAGTTTTATTGAGATAATATAGCATGCTATTTACTTTATTAGACGATTTTTTTTAATTAAAAGTTTCTTATATAATTTATTTTTTTTATAATTTTTGTGTAAAAAATTATACCTTTATTTATTTTTTGTATATATTACATCCCCGCCCTTTTATGTTTTATGTTTAATTTAAAATTATGACTGAAATTTATTTTACTGACAAATTATAAATTATAGCACCCGCCCAAGCGTTAATTAAATTTGCACATTTATTAACGCACGGTAAATAAAATTTTATTTTTTGGTAAAATTTGAATTCTAATATATTGCTATTTCTTAGCTTTACACTGCGTGCGTTTAAAATAATAAAATAATAAAAAAATAATCCATATAAATTATAAAATTAAATTTATATGGATTAATGGAGTAAAGTATGAATAACTAAGTATATTAAAAAATAAAGTTATTTGTTAGGTTTAAAAAAGTTTAGTCTTAAAGCATTTGTAACAACCGAAACAGAACTTAAACTCATAGCAAGAGCAGCAAATATAGGATTTAAAAGCAAATCTTTACCCATAATAGAAGTTAAAAAGCCCCCTATAGAAGAAGCTATTAAAGGCTCTCTAAATACATGCAAAACACCAGCAGCAATTGGTATGCCTATTACGTTATAACAAAAAGCCCAGAATAAATTTTGTTTTATATCTCTCATAGTAGCCTTACTTAATTCTATGGCAGTTACAACATCATTAGTGTTTGATTTTACTAATACTATGTCAGCACTTTCAATAGCAACATCGGTACCGCTTCCAATAGCAATACCAACATTAGCCTGAGTCAAAGCAGGTGCATCATTTATACCATCGCCTACCATAGCAACAGTAAAACCTTGCTCCTGTAATTTTTTTACTTCATTAGATTTTTCTTCTGGAAGTACCTCAGCAAATACAATATCAATACCTGCCTCTTTTGCAACTGAATTAGCTGTGTTTTTGTTATCTCCTGTAATCATTGCAGTTTTTATTCCAAGTTTATGAAGTCTGTTTATTGCTTCGATGCTTTCTTTTTTTAATTTATCAGCAACTGCTATTATACCAAGAAGTTTATTATCATAAGCAACATACATAGGAGTCTTACCTTCTTTTGAAAGTTTATCCATATATGAATTATAATTTTCTGTATTGATATTTTCTTTGTTCATGAGTTTGTCATTACCCATTAAAACTTTTTTGTTATTAATGAATACTTCTATACCAAAACCTGCTATCGCTTTAAAATTTTCTATATTAAGAAGTTTAATATTTTTTTCTTTGGCCTCTCTCACTATTGCCTCGCCTAAAGGGTGTTCACTTCCATTTTCAGCACTTGCTGCTATCAAAAGAAGTTTATCTTTATCATCAGAAATAATGTCAGTAACATAAGGTTTTCCTTCTGTAAGAGTACCTGTCTTATCGAACATCACAGCATTTATTTTTTGAGATACCTCTAACGCCTCAGCATTTTTAAAAAGTATTCCAAGCTCAGCACCTTTTCCCGTACCAACCATTATTGCAGTAGGTGTAGCAAGCCCTAAAGCACAAGGACAAGCTATAACAAGTACCGATACAAATACTGTTAAAGAAAACACAAAATTATGAAGAGCTATAAACCAAATTATAGCAGATATTAAAGCTATAGTTATTACAGCAGGCACAAAATATGATGACACAACATCGGCAATATGTGCTATTGGGGCTTTTGAACCCTGAGCATCTTCTACAAGTTTTATAATCTGTGCTAATGCAGTGTTAGCTCCTACTTTTTGAGCTTTGAATTTGAAACTTCCTGTTTTGTTAATTGATGCTCCCACTACTTTGTCCCCTACGCTTTTTTCTACAGGTATACTCTCGCCTGTAAGCATTGATTCATCAACACTGCTGTATCCTTCTATAATCTCTCCGTCAACAGGAATCTTCTCTCCCGGACGAACCAATACTATATCACCAACTTTTACATCAGCAATTTTTATTTCTTTTTCTTCTCCGTCTTTTATTATAGTGGCAGTTTTAGGCTGAAGTCCCATAAGTTTTTTTATTGCTTCACCAGTTTTGCCTTTGCTTCTAGCCTCTAAATATTTTCCAAACTGTACTAATGTAATTATAACGGCAGCTGACTCATAGTAAAGATTATCCCCATACGGATTAAGTCCAATAAATGCCAAAACAGTAGAATAAATACTATAAGTAAATGCCGCAGTTGTTCCTATTGCCACAAGTGAGTCCATATTAGGGCTTCCTCTAAAAAGTGCAGGAAAACCTAATGTGTAAAATTTATAACCAGATATCATAACAGGCACACATAAAAATATTGCAGCTATAGAAAAAACTTGCGGATTAATGTGATGCACCAAAAAATTAGGTATTGGAAATTTAACAAAACTTACCATAGGTGCCATTGATATATAAAATAAAGGTATAGAAAATATTGCAGACACTATAAGTCTTGTTTTCTGCTCTTTTATCTCTCTTGCCTTTACTAAAGCAGGATCTTCCTCTTTACCCAAAACCTGATATCCTGCCTTTACTACAATATTCACTATATCATCATACTTTAGTTTTTTTTCATCATAGTTAAACACAGCTTTTTCTGTAGCTATATTAACATTGGCATCTTCTATACCATCAGTTTTTTTTAGAGCTCTTTCCACTGCCCTCGAACATGCAGCACAGTGCATGCCACCTATTTTTAAAGTCATTTTCATATATACAAACCCCTATATAAAAGATATTTTATTATTTTTTATAAAATGTTAAAATAATCTAACAATACGATTATAATATATTTTCAATAAAATTCAAGTAGGGTATAGGGGTATAAAATAGTTTTATTGTTTGTACTCAGGTAAACTATCAGCATCAAAATGATATGAATATTCTGTATCTCTTATACTTAGCCTAAGATATGCTGTACCGTCATCATTGATTTTTAAAGTTAAATTATATGTAGCTCCATTATAATATTCAGTAGATTGATATTCCTTGTCGGATGGTCTTTTTATATCCTTAAAAAAGAAAGTTGCTCCTGAAGATACTACTATACAATCATCATATATTTCAACATATATATTTTCATCTGTATGCGAAGTTACAACAGCATCATCTAATGTTTTTATATAATATTTAGCAGTGCCTACATACATATGCAAATAATTATCTAAAGGAGGAAGAGGAGGTTTTTCTTCTGTACTATTTCCATTATCACTTGAACTGCCGCCATTATCTGTTGGATTGTTATTATCTGTATTTCCATTATTGTCAGAACCGCTGCCATTATTTGTTGGCGTTTCTACATTGCCTAATTCTATCTTATCTTTTATATCTCCACTATTGTTTGGGTTAGTAGTATTATTTGAACATGAAATTATAAATGCAATTATAATTAATATCAGAAATATTTTTGTTTTCATTTTTTATCCTTCGCTTGATTCTATATATAATATATTATAGTATATTAAAAAAAAATCAACTTTAAATGCTATTTATTAAATAAAAAAACTATTTATGAATCTATAACTTATATTAAACGCACGGTAAACTTATTTTTAAATATTAATAGAATTATAATTTTAATAGACATATATTTTTATATTTTGCTCACCGTGCGGTTTAATTTCTAATTATTGAATAATATATTTTTAGATTATACTACCGCACGCAATGAAGATTAAGACATAAAATTAAGCAAGAATTTTAATTTTTATTTATATATAAAAAATTATTAACCGTGCGTTTATTTTATATATAATAAAAAAGAGTATGTTTAATATTAATAAACATACTCTTTATAATAATTATTTTTTTATAAGTTATTCGTCTTCTCTAAGTTTGAAATATTCAATAGATTTTGTTAAATCTCTTGATTCTTCTAATAGAGATTGTGAAGCTGCAGTAGCCTCTTCTACCAAAGCAGCATTTTTTTGTACAGAGCTATCCATTTCCATAATAGCTAAGTTTATTTGTTCTACGCCTCTTTTCTGCTCTTGTGAAACATTGTTTATTTTTTGCATAATATCTGCAGCTTTATCCATTTTCTCTTCTAATTCTATAAATATGCTTTGAGATTCTTTTACACTTTCAGTAGCCAAAGTAACCTTATCATTACTGTCGTTAATAAGATTAGTAATGTTTTTTACAGATTCCTGAGCGTTTTGTGCCAAGTTTCTAACCTCAGAAGCAACAACAGCAAATCCTCTTCCTTGCTCTCCAGCTCTTGCAGCCTCAACAGAAGCATTCAAAGCAAGTATGTTTGTTTGGAATGCTATATTTTCTATGAGCTTAGTAATATCCATAATTTTACCGCTAGCTTCATTAACATCATTCATTTTTATAACACTTTCTTTAACTATATTTCCAACTTTGTTTATATATTGTTTAGCTTCCATAACCATTTGAGAGCTTTTTAATACACCTTCAGCAGATTCATTTATATTGCTCGCTATTTCATTCATAGAAGAAGCAGTCTCTTCCAAACTTGAAGCCTGCATTTCTGTTCTGCTTGCAAGGTCATTATTTCCGCTTAAAACTTCATTTGCTGCAGTAGATACATGGTCAGCAGAGTTTTTTACTGTTTGAACTATTTTGTTAAGATTAGTTATCGTATTTTGCATTCCCTTAGCTATAGTACCCCATTCATCAGTCAATGCTAAAAACTGTGCTGGAGGATACCAAGATATATCTCCATTTGATAATTTAGTCATATCCTGTGCTAATAGATAAATAACATTGCTTACTTTCTTCTTAATAATAAGAGGAGTAAGAATAAATGCTACAAGCATAATAATCAATGAAATAATAATTATTCTATTTCTTATATTGTTGCTTTCTCTAAAAATAACATTATCTGGAACAAGTAATTTTAATCCCCAATATTGTCCTGAAGTTAGTTCTAATGGCACAAATGTATATGTAACATTCTTTTTTAATTTTTCACTATAAGCAGAGAAGTTTGTTGATATACCTTTATTAATTTCATCTAACACATTATATTGTTTATAATAATCATATGCTGCATATAATTTTTTAGTTACATTATTAGTATCTTGTGCATCATATAATATATTTCCATCACTATCAAATAAAGAAGCTTCTGCACCTTCAAAAGGCTGTATATTTGCTACTAAAGAATTAATAGAAGAAACTAATATATCTGTAGTTATAACCCCAATAACATTTCCATTATTTCTAATAGGTACACACCAGCTAAATATTTGCTCTTTTTTAGTTCCAAACAACAAATATTCATATATAGGTGTAATATAAGGTTTTCCTGTTGATAATGGTTTTGTTATATAATCTTCTGTTAATTCTTGAGATGTAAAACCTCTAGATTCTTTTTGATTTCCGCTTCTAGCAACATAATAGCTAAATTGACCATTTGCTGCAGAATATTTTGGGTCATTTATGTAATTTATGTCATCTCCTACATAATTTGGTAAGAATGTAATAGACATTCCGCATACATTTGGATGCATTTTATCCAAAAAGTTATTTATCATGTTTTCATATACTGTTCTTGTTCTAGTACCATCATTATATAATGTTTCAACATCATATTGTAAACCTGTTGTATATAATAATTCCTCTCTCAAGAAAAATTGTAATATGGTAGCTTCACCTGTAGAACTTTGTTCAAGCACTTTATATGACAAATCTTTAGTAATGGTACTTACAGATTTTACATTAATAGCACCAGAAACAATAATCATAAGCAAAAATGGAATTAATATAACAGCACTAATTTTTGCTTGTAAATTTAATTTTTTAAACATACTTATCTCCAACTATATTTTACTAAAAAATACATATTTATATATTTTCGTCATTACTTTTTTAAAATAAACTATTATCAAATAGTTGTTATTCTAAACTTTTTATCATTTTTTTCAATATTTTTTATAAGTTTTTTAAAGAAAATATAGAACATAGTTACAGTAGTTAATACAGCAATAATATCTGCTATAGGCTCAGCCAAAATTACAGCCATAACCTTATTTTCCAAAAATATTGGTAATATAAAGATTAAAGGTATTAATAGTATAACTTTTCTCAAAATTGCTAAAAAAGCTGAAATTTTTGCATTACCCAATGCCACAAAAGTCTGCTGACATGCCGATTGTGCTCCAAGTATAAGAGAGCTTGCCATATATATTCTTAAAGCCCAAATACTATAATTAATTAAAGTTTCATCGCTAGTAAATATTCTAACAAATAAATATGGAAAAAATACAGAAATTACCCACATAAAAGTAGAAAATATTAAGCTGCTTATAAGAAGTATTTTGAAAGTCCCTTTTACTCTGTCAATATTATTAGCTCCATAATTATAGCTTATTATAGGCTGAGAGCCTTGGGTAAGCCCATATATTGGAAGAAAAGAAAATTGCATTATGCTGCTTAATATAGTCATAGCACCAACAGCTAAATCTCCTCCATATTTAAATAAAGAAGTGTTAAAACATACAAATAAAATACTCTCTGTAAATTGCATAATAAATGGAGAAAAACCTAAAGCTAAACAAGGAAGTATTACATTAGGAGATATTTTTAAATATTTTGTTTTTAATTTTAACAAAGTTTTTTTGGAAGTCATGAAATATAGTATCCATAAACAAGATACAGCCTGAGATATTATAGTAGCAAGAGCTGCCCCTCTAACATTCATATTAAATCCAAATATAAATATAGGGTCTAATATTATATTGCAAATTGCTCCTATTAGAACTGTAAACATACTTGTTTTTGCTTTTCCCTGTGCTGTGATAAATGCATTTAATCCCAATGCTAATTGCACAAATATAGTTCCTATGTAATATATTCTTAAATATCTCAAAGCATAAATAATTGTTTTTTCGCTTGCACCAAAAAACAAAAGAAGCGGTTTTGCAAATATTAATAAAAATATAGTAATAGTAACAGCTATAATTATCAAAGCCATAGCAGAGTTTCCAAGTATTTCTTCTGCTTTATCATAACTTTTTTTACCCATCATAATAGAAGCACGAGGAGCCCCGCCCATACTAATGAGATATGCAAATGCTGATACTGCCATTATTATAGGCATAGTAACTCCAACACCCGTTAAAGCAATAGCTCCAATGTCTGGAATATGCCCAATATACATTCTATCAACAACATTGTATAAAACATTGATAATCTGTGCCAATATAGCGGGTATTGATAATTTGAATAATAATCTTCCAACAGGTTTAGTAGCTAATTCTATTTGTTTTGTATTTTCCATTAATTTTACATACCTTCTTTATAATTATTTCCAAAAAGCTCCAACTCTTTTTTTGGCATTTTCTTTTAAGTCATTATAGTATAATGCTATATCAAATACATGATAATTGCCTTTTTCAAACATACCCTCAATATAAAAATCATCTGGGTTAATAGAATCACATTTTACAACGCCTCTTTTTTTGTCAACTTTAGCACTTGCAAAATTTTTTACAATGTTATAATTAGTTCCAGCAAAAAAACAAGAGCCTAAACTTTTTTCTTTTGAAGCCTCATCTTCTTCTAATGTCCATGTAATAGGGTTAATAGCTACAGCTCCTTCAAGAAGGGTAGGGTTATAACCGTTAAATGCCGAGCTTTCTACATCATAAGAAATTATTACCCCTGTATCATATTCGCCTTTTGCAAATCTTAAATGCGGATTTTCTATTAAATCATTTGTTGTAACAGAATATCCTATAATATATGCAGCAACCAATCTGTTATTTAAGTTTTCATTAGTTTTAAAATAGTCTATTAATATTTCTTTTATCATCATAGCACCTTGTGAATGCCCAAGTAATATAAAAGGCTTATTGTTATTATAGTTTTTTATAAAATAATCGAATGCTGCTACTGCATCTTTTTTTGGTATGCCGTTAAAATATTTTTCTTTGTTTTGTATATTATTGTTTGTATCTAATATATATAAGGCGTCTGCTTGTCTATAGAAAGGAGCATATATGTTTCCTACTTCTTCAAATACAGTGCTTTGAGATATTAAGGCATTTGTAGCATTTTCTCTCATAGGCTTAAAATCTATAGGACATACAAAGTCTTTATTAGTGCCCTCTCCATACCATACTGTTGGGTATAGATAAAATACATCAACTTCATTATTTTTATCTTCTGATATTTTAAGCCAGTTGTTTTTATCAGAATAATCTGTTACTGTATTTGCTTCTTTACAGCTATAGAGTAAAGTGCTTAATAAGATAAATAATACCAATCTATTCATAAATAAATTTCCTCTTTTTTTAATTATTATATATAATTTATTATAAATTATAATTTTATATTTTAAATAATTTTATTTTTATAAAATGATTATTTTTTAGTTTTATTTATGATAATAAGCTTGACAAAATAATGTATTTTTGTACAATATGATAAAATTTAATAATTTTAGGAACACACATGAATGACGAGCAATTATTAAATTCTTTTTATAATTTAATTTGTAACAAAAAAGATTTAATTTTTGGTTTAATTACTGAAGAAAACAAAAAAGTTATTCCTCAATTTAATATAACAAAAATTTTAGATTATTCTAATTTGGAAATATATAATAGCAAATTAATATATGAAATGCTTAAATTAAATTTTATTGCTGCTAATAATAAAGAAGTGAACTTTGCAAGAGATTTTGCTGATTATATTATAAAAAAAAGATGTTTACATACTGAAATAAATACTGATAATAAAATAGATGTTTACAAAGAAGTTCCTACATCTGATAATAGAAGGATTGATATTCTTATCAAAAGTGAAGATAATTTTGAAATAATTTTAGAAAATAAAATAAATTCCTATGAATTGAATAATCAGTTATATGATTATTATAAAGACAGATCATCGCATATTAATGAAAATAAATTGTTTGTTGTTTTCTTAACCAAATTCGGATATGATCCTAATTCTTTAGGAGATAAATATAATAAGTTATCAGAAGATAATAGAATATGTTGTTTATCACATGATGGGCTTGGAGATTTTATTGAAGAAAATATAATAAAAAAATATACTTTTTTGCAGGAAAATGTAAAATATCATTCTCTTTATTCTGGTTTAATACAAATGAGAGATAATGAAAAAATAATTACTAATCAATTTAGGAATGAAGATATGGAAGATAAAGTTATAAAAGATTATTTATATAAAACAAAAGAATATCAAGAATTGAACAATGTTGATGATATTGATAATTATTTAAATTTATTATATAAAGTTTCTAATATTATCAGATATAGAAAAGTAGAAATAAAACCTTTAAAAGATAATATTGAATTTATAGATAAAGTTATACCAAAATTAAATGAATATTTTTCTGATAAAAAACATACTAATAGTATTTTATCAATTGATAATATTAAATATCAGCTTGTTTATAAGAATTTTTCTCAGGCTATAACTTTAAATTTGAAAGATGTACATCTTCAATTATCTGTAATATTATGGATTAATAAAGATAATTTTTATATTAGTATATATTCAAATGATGAAATAATTAGAAATAAATTATATAAACCTTCTATTAAAGAAAATATCAGAGATATTATGAAATTTGATCAAGAAAATGACGAAGAAAAGCAATATGTATATGGCAAATATATACAAGTTGGTATAGATGATGTTTCTAATATAGCATCTGTTATGATAAAACTTTATGAATATTTAGAAAACCTAAATTTATAAAAAATATTATTTTTTATATATAAATAGATTGACAAAATAATGTATTTTTGTACAATATAATAAATTTTATAAATGATATTTAAGTTAATAACTTTTTGGAGTGAATATGGCTACTAAGAAAAAAGAAACAGCTGAAATAAAAAAAGACGGTAAAAGCGAAGCAATAGAAGCTATTACCGATCAGATAAATAAAAAATACGGCCCTGGCTCTTTTATGAGGCTTGGAAGCAATAAAACTGTTAATGTTGATGTTATTTCTACTGGGGCATTAACTTTAGACCACGCATTAGGAGTTGGAGGAATACCAAGAGGAAGAATCATAGAGATTTACGGGCATGAGGCTTCTGGTAAAACAACATTAACTTTGCACATTATAGCAGAGGCTCAAAAGGCGGGCGGTTATGCTGCTTTTATAGATGCTGAACATGCTCTTGATCCAGTGTATGCCAGTGCTTTGGGTGTTGATATTGACAATTTATATATTTCTCAGCCAAACTCAGGTGAAGAGGCTCTTGAAATATTAGAAAAAGTTGTGTCTTCTACTGCTTTTGATATTGTTGTTGTGGATTCTGTTGCTGCACTCGTTTCAAAGGCAGAACTTGCAGGTGATATAGGGGATGCTCATATAGCTTTACAGGCAAGGCTTATGAGTCATGCTTTGAGGAAACTTACTGCTATAATAAGCAACACAAATACTGCTGTAATATTCATTAACCAATTAAGACAAAACATTGCAACTACTGGTTATGGTGCTGGTCCTACTGAGACTACTACAGGAGGTAAGGCTTTGAAATTTTACTCTTCTGTAAGGCTTGACATTAGAAGAACTGAATGGATTAAAAAGGGTGATGATACTATAGGACACAAAGTAAAAATAAAAGTTGTTAAAAATAAATTATCTTCACCATTTAAAGTAGTTAATTTAGAGATAATATTCGGTAAGGGTATATCTTCTGAGGGGCTTTTAATAGATTTAGCAATGGAAGCAAAAATCATCACAAGAAGCGGTGCTTGGTTCTATTATAACGGAGAGCAGATTGCACAAGGTAAAGAAAAGGTGAGGGATCTTCTTGCAGCTGATCCTAAAATGCGTATGGAGCTTGAGATACAGATTAGAGAGGCACTCAATATGGGCGGAATAGACAAGGTAAAAGAAAAATTGGAAGAATATCTTGAAAACAAGAACTCTGCTAAAGAAAATAAAAATGAAAAAGAAGAAGAAAAAGCTATCAAAAAAGCAGATGATACTGACCTTTTAATGAGTGCTGAAGAGGCTTATAACGAATAAATCGAGAGAGAATATGGATTTAGTTATAAGAAAAGCTAATATAGATGATGTGTTTTATATAAGCAAGCTTCATGCTATATGTTGGAAGCAATCTTATAAGGATATTGTATCAGAAGATTTTTTAAAAAAGATATATTTAGATGATTGGTGTGAAGAGTTTTCTGAGGGTATAAAGACAAAAACAAGAGAAGTGCATATTGCTTTATTAGATGATAATATTATAGGTGCTATATCTTACGGTAACAATAGATATAATATGGAAAATTATGGGGAGATAATGTCTTTATACGTTCACCCAATTTATCAGGGTTCTGGAATAGGAAGTGAATTATTAAATCATTGTGTATCATATATGAAAGATAATGGGTATGAAAACTTATGCCTTTATGTTTTTGATAAAAATGAAGAGGCTAAAAGATTTTATATAAAAAACGGATTTAAAGATTCTGGTAAAAAAAAGATATTAAAAATAGATGATAATAATAATATAGAAGAAGTACTATATATTTATGATAATATATAAAACACTTCTTCTATTTTATTTTAAAATTAAATATTCTTAAACTATTAAAAAAGCTTAAATTAATTATTAGTATTAGCTAAATTATTAGTATCAATTAAATTATTGTTTGTTGCTGGTGCTTGCTGCTGAGTTGTTGGTACATTATTAACAGGAGCAGTTGTTGTTTGGTCGAAAGCAGTTTTTTGAGTGCTTATAGCCATAGATATAAGTAAAGCTCCTACGATAAATATTGTAGATAAAATAGTAGTAGCTTTAGTTAGAGCATTTCCTCTTTGGCTTCCAAGTACATTTGCCTGAGCACTTGAAAATAAACCTTCTGCTTTACCGCCTTGTATTATTATAAGTAAAAGTAGTAGTACACAAATTATTGAGTAAACGATTATTCCTAAAGTTAGTAAAGCATTCATAAATATATATCCTCATAAAAATTATAATTTTCAGTTTTTAATTGAATTATTATATCATCTATATAATATTTTTTCAAGCATTTTATTTAATAAGATATAACCTTGCCGTCTATAAATGAGAAATTAATACTTCCAAAATCTCTGCTGTCATAAGCATAATCTCTATTATCTGATAACACAAAATATTCATTGTATCCTATAATATAAGGCCCAAAATTATCCCTTGAAGAAATATTGCTTTCGAGTATTCTATTATCTTTACCAATATTCGCCCAAGGTTCATTTAATTCTGTTCCATTGATATATACGGTTTTGTTTTTTATTTCTATGGTTTCATTTGGAAGCCCTATTACTCTTTTTACTAAATATCTTGTGTTGGATATATTTATATTTCCAAAAGTGAAAAAATAAACTGTATAAGATATAAACTTTTTAAAAATATTTTCTTTTTTGCTTCTTGGGTCAACGATAAAAATTATATCTCCTCTTTTTGGTCTTGAAAATACTATAGTTTTTCCTGTTAATTTTGATACAAAAGGTTTTATTTCGAGTGCATATCTTAGTTTTGAAGTAATAATCATTTTGTTTGGTTCAATAGTACTCATCATAGTAGAACTTTTCATCTTATCGAAACGAACAAAAAGCGTAATGAGTCCAAAGATTATAAATGCTATAATCAAACCTAAAATAAGCCTTGCTATAGTTTTATATAATAAATTATTGCTTCTATAATATATAAATATAAAAGGCTTTAATATAGCTTTTAATGCATTTCTCTTTTCTTTTTTTATGCTTTCTCTGTCATCATAAGAATAATTCATTATGCAGTATTTGAAACCTTGTTATAAATTCTTTTTTAATTAGATTTTTTAGCTTGGTGTTCGCTGTTTTCTAAAGCAGCAGGTACGGCAGGAACTACTATATAACCATATTCTCCGCTTCTGCATAAATCCATTATCACTTCATTTTTTAAAGTCTCTCCAGCAACATCTTCTCTCAAATATTCAGGCAAATCTATAACATGATATAAAGGAGATATATTATCAACATTCACCTCAAATAATTCTTCTATAAAAGCTAAATCTTTATTTAATCTATTTAACATTTCATCTTTTTGATTATCTTCAATTCTTAATCTAGTTTGATATAAAAGAGCTTCTAATTCTTCTATGTTAGTTGTCATAAAAAATCCTTATTTTTAATAGTTTAAATAATATTATAATAAAACTGATATTTTTTCAATATTATTGTAAGAATTTATATGCACAGGTTCCAAACATATTGCAGTTAGGAATTCCTTAATTTCTTAAAGTATATCATAGGCGTATCATAAT
>CAKVCJ010000020.1 GCA_934725655.1 uncultured Brachyspira sp. | reverse complement strand
TATTAACCTTAACTAAAAAGGAAGCTGTCCTTGCTGTAGTTCCTGCTACAAAATGTTCTATTAATTTTAATTGTTTTCTTGACTTAATTTACTGCGTTTCATACTTAAATTTTAACAAATTTAAGTTATCTAGGACAGCCCCTTATTTTTTATTTAATATTGATTTTAGAATACATTTTTACATACTATTATTTTATAAATCTATTTTGAGGATTAAAAACATGTCTATAGTAAAAGATTTAAAAAGTAAATTACTTATTGTAATACTAATTAGCTTGATAGTCGGTGCTATACTTGTAATGCTTGCTTCGGCATATGCATCTGCTGAAACATTAGCTGCTTTAATTTCTATATCAGACCCTATAGGTAATATTTTTATAAGGCTATTAAAAATGATAGTAATGCCTGTAATTATTTTTACTCTAATAAGCGGGGTATCAAGCATATCTCCAAAGCATCTTGGAATAGTAGGTGTTATTATACTTCTTTTTTATATGATAACTTCTGTAATATCTTCTATTTTTGGACTTGCTGTAGGGAATTTATTAAAACCAGGTTTGGATTTGGATTTAAATATGGCTATGGCTACTACAAAAGAATTTGTAAAACCTAATTTTATAGATACTTTGCTTTCAACAGTACCAACCAACCCTTTTGCATCTTTTGCTAAAGGTGATGGAGATGTACTTCCTACAATATTTTTCTCTATATTTTTTGGCATATCTTTAGCATTTTGCAGAGATAATGAAAAAACAAAAGACACTGCAGAAATAGTTTATAAGTTTTTTGACGGATGTACGCATATTATAATAAGAATAGTAGGATGGATAATGTTTTATGCTCCTATAGGTGTTTTAGCTTTAATATTCAGCGTATTTGCAAAAAACGGCCCTGAATCTTTTAAATCATTATTAAAAGTTACATATACTATATATATTGCTTTTGCTATTCAGCTTATAATTGTTTACAGCATAATCAATATTATATTTGGAATTAATCCTAAAAAGTTTTTAGTTAAAATTTTTGAACCGTTATTTACAGCATTTGTTACACGTTCTTCAGGCGGTACATTGCCTATATCTATGAAGGCAGCTGATGAGAAGATGGGAATTAACCAAGGTATTTATAGTTTTACTTTACCTCTTGGGGCAACTATTAATATGAATGGTACTGCCATATATTTAGGTATATGTTCTATCTTTATATCAAATGCTACGGGAAATCCATTAGATTTTAATGCTCAGTTAACTGTTGTAATAGTATCAGTACTTGCTGCTGTCGGCACTGCTGGTGTTCCGGGTGCGGGTTCTATTATGCTTCTTATGGTGCTTAACTCTATTGGGCTTGATATTAATTCTAATGTAAATGTTGCTGCCGCTTATGGTATGATACTTGGAATAGATGCTATACTCGATATGGGAAGAACTGCTCTTAATATATCTGGTGATTTATGCGGTACTGCTGTGGTTGCTAAAATTACTAAACAAATGGATATGAGTAAGTGGTAAATAAAATATTCTAAATAATAAACTTATTAAATAACTAATAAAGGCTTTTAGCGGAAATACTAAAAGCCTTTACAATAAAATAAAAAATACCTCTATTATAAATTTTCCCCATTACTATCTATAACTTTTTTATACCAATAGAATGATTTTTTCCTGCTTCTTTTTAAACTGCCATTGCCAAAATCATCTCTGTCCACATAAATAAATCCATATCTCTTAGACATTTCACCAGTACCAGCAGAAACCAAATCTATAGGCCCCCAAGTGGTATATCCTATCAAATCAACCCCATCAATTTCAACAGCATCTTTCATATTTTTGATATGCTCCCTCAAATACTCTATTCTATAATCATCTTCTACATAACCATTTTCATCTGCCTTATCATAAGCACCAAGTCCATTTTCTACTATAAACATAGGCTTTTGATATCTATCATAAATATCATTTAAAGTTATTCTTATGCCAAGCGGATCAACAGTCCAACCCCAGTCAGTTTGTTTTAATTCCGGATTTTTTATATCGCCTTCCAAATTATCTTTGCCTATAATAATATCACTCGTATCTGCTTTAGCACATCTTGTAGAATAATAAGAGAAAGAAATAAAATCAACAGTATATTTAGCTAACAACTCTAAATCTTCTTTTTCCATTTTTATATTCAATTTTTCTCTTTCAAATTTTTTCAAAGCATAATTAGGATATTTCCCTCTTGACTGCACATCAACAAAGAAATACATCTCATCATTTTTATGCTGAGCAGCTAATACATCTTCAGGCTTTGAAGAATAAGGATAATAAACCCCAGCAGCCAACATGCATCCTACTTTATTATTAGGGTCTGCTTCATGAGCTATTTTAGTAGCTATAGCACTAGCAACCAATTCATGATGACTTGCCTGATATTTTATCTCTTCTTCATTTTCGCCCTCTTCAAAATAAAGCCCCGCCCCCATAAAAGGTGCATGCAAAATCATATTTATTTCATTGAAAGTAAGCCAATATTCCACTAAACCTTTGTATCTATTAAATATCACATTACAAAGATTCTCATAAAATTTTATCATTATTCTGTTTTTCCAACCGCCGTATTTTGTGATTAAATGCATAGGGCAGTCAAAATGCGTTATTGTTACTAAAGGTTTTATATTATATTTTAAGCACTCTCTAAATACATCTTCATAAAATTTTAAACCCTCTTCATTAGGTTTTTCTTCATCGCCTTTAGGAAATATTCTGCTCCAAGCAATAGACATTCTATAAACTTTAAAACCCATCTCAGCAAAAAGTTTTATATCCTCTTTGTAATGAGTATACATTTCTATAGCATCTTTTGAAGGATAAAAATGTTCATTATCAAAATCAAACATCTTCATTTTCCCTTTAATAACAGCTGTTCTATCTTTACCATGCGGAGCAACATCTACATTAGCTAAGCCTCTTCCGCCTTCATTAAATCCGCCTTCGCATTGATTAGCAGCAGTAGCCCCGCCCCATAAAAAACCTTCTTTAAATGGCATAAATGACTCCTCGTCGATAATTAAAAAGTAATATAAAAATAATATGAAAAACACAAAAACTCAAACAAGATTTTTTCCATATTAATCTGGTAATTAATTAATATAACTTTAATTGAATTTAGATAAGTTGATAATTATACTATATAAAAGTGAAAAGAAAATTTAAGGAGATAACAATGAAAGAAAAATTCAATGCTTTTATGGAAAGCAAATTTCTTCCAATAATGTCTAAAATAGCTATGAATAGATATTTAAATGCTATTAAAGACGGTTTTGTGTTTGCAACACCATTTATTATTATAGGTTCTTTTGTATTATTATTATTCAATTTACCTTTAAGTGATAAAACTAATTTTATGTATTTTCCTCCTTATGAAAATTTTGTGCAGGCATTTTCAGGAAATTATATACAAATTTTTAATGTTAGTATGGGGATAATGTCATTATTCGTTGCATTTGGAACAGGATATTCTTTAGCAGGATATTATGGAGAAGATCAGATTACAAATGGTTTATTATCTATGTATGCTTTCTTATTGTTATCTGCAAAGTCTTTGGCTGTAACTGTAGTAGGTGCTGCTGCTGAATTGTTGCATGTGGCAGAAAATGTTAATGTTGGCGTTTTGGATGCAAGATATTTAGATGCTAAAGGGCTTTTTGTCGCTATTATTGCTGCTTTGTTGTCTGTAGAGATAGCAAGATTTTTATCTAAAAGAAAAATAACTATCAAGCTTCCAGAATCTGTTCCGCCTGCTATATCTAAATCTTTTGAAATATTAATTCCTGTAGCTGTCATTTCTTTCTTATTCCAAACTGTAAATATGATTATACAAAATAATATGAAGATTATGGTTCCAGATTTAATTATGAAAGTTTTACAGCCATTATTAAATATGTCTGATGGTTTAGTATCTATAATAATTTTATTGCTATTGATACATATATTATGGTTCTGCGGTATACATGGAGCAAATGTTGTCAATGCTGTATTACAGCCTATTGCTCTTACAAATTTAGCAGTGAATCAGGCTGCTCTTGCTGCAGGTGAACAAATACCAAAAGTTTTATCTGGAGAGTTTATGAATAGCTTTGTATATCTTGGAGGCTCAGGTGCTACTTTAGGTTTATGTATTGCTATGATTATGACTAAAAATGCCCATATGAAATATATTGGAAAACTTTCTATAGTGCCAGGTTTCTTTAATATTAATGAACCTATAATGTTTGGAGCACCTATAGTAATGAACCCTATATTTGTTATTCCTTTCCTTTTAACACCTATAATCAATGCAACTATAAGCTATGTATTTATGAAACTTAATATAATAGGTAAAGTTGTCGCATTAGTGCCTTGGACTACTCCTTCTGTATTAGGCTCATTTATATCTACTAATTTAAATGTTGTAGCTCCTTTACTGATAATTGCTCTGGTTGTTTTAGATTATTTTATATATAAACCTTTCCTTAATATGTATTTGAAAGAATTAGAAAAAGAAGAGACAATAAACAAATAAATATTATAATTAAGAGGCGGGATACTAAATAATATTTCGCCTCATATTATTTTATATAAATCTCTCCTGTTTTATTTTTTATCTTCTCTAAGATGAAACTTGTTTTATTATGCATTCTCACACAATCAAATATTACAGTATTTCCTTTGCTGTCAATAATATCTTCTTCTTTACATTTACTGCATCCTATAGACATACTCTTTGGACAGAATGCAAAATTCATAGCAGGAATTAAACCTTCTTTTATGGACAATGTATGCTTCAAACTCTTTCCAGCCTCAACAGCAGATATAACAGTATCAATTCCAAGCTTATATAAAAAGTTCACACTATAATTATTAATTGCATTAAGCCCAATGCCTGCCCATAATATAGCTTTTCCTTTTAATGCTTCAATATGCCCTAAATTATTACATATCACAATCATGCCGCTTGTTTTCTCTACTATGTTTTTTATCACTTCAATATCTTTATCAAATGTTACATGCGGCAATATTATTCCGTCTATTTTTTTACTTTCAAAAAGTGTGATTATATTTTCATCATAAATACTTGGAAACAATATTTTTTTATCATAATGAATATCAGAATATAAATTTATTTTTTCTTCGCTGCCAACAATTAAAACTTTTATATTTGTGTTTGGATAATTAATGTTTGTATATATATTTTTATTGTATTCTATTTTTTTTGACTGCATTAAAATATTTTCAAGTTTTTCAATTAAGATTCTTCTTGCTTCATTTAAAATTTTAACAGGTATAAAAGAATTTTTAAAATTCTCTTCTATATTAACATTTTCAAATTCAAATACAGTGCCTCCTGTTTTTGAAAGAGAGTTAAAAATATCTTCTTTAGATGTTGATTTAGTTTTAGCTTCCTGAAGTTTATAATCGCTAATATATTCTATGTTGTTTAGTCTCTCATCATATTTACTTGTAACTAATAATTTTATTTTTTCATTACAAAAACCAATAATGCAATTTAAATCAAGCAAATGCTTAAAATTATCGCTTTCAATTATTTTCTCTGCCTCGTCCATTTGAAGTTTATCGGTGGTTCTATAAACATCATCGCCAACATTGACATTTTTTATAACAGCTGAAAAACTTAAATTTCCTTTCGCTCTTTTTACCCTCACATTATCTTTATATAAATCTGAAATTTGCATTCCCACTTTGCCGCTGTCTCCAAATGAAAGCCCATCATAAACATTTAATTCTTTCTCTGATTTTATATATATTTTATTTTTTTTGTATGCTGTAACTTCTCCTATATATTCTCCGTCATGGCTTGGTTTATAATTTTCAAAAATATCTTTTGAGTTGTAATAATAACCTTGAGAAAATCCGCCTCTATTAAAAATCTTCATTAAACTTTCTCTATATTTCTGGATAGGTATATCTTTATTTTCTAAAGCCAAATCAATAGCATGTCTATATATTGAAGTTGTAATTGCTGCATATTCGCTTCTCTTGGCACGTCCTTCAATTTTAAAAGAAGTTATTCCGCTTTCAAGCAAGTTTGGAATTATATCAATAGTCATTAAATCTTTAGTGCTTAAAGGATAATCGGTTTTTCCTCCGGTGTATTCCATTCGGCAAGGCTGTGCACAAGCTCCGCGGTTTGAACTTCGCCCTCCATGCAAATAAGAATAAGCACATTGTCCTGAAAAGCTTACGCATAAAGCCCCATGCACAAAAGTTTCAAGTTCTATATCTGTATTATCTCTAATATATTTTATATTCTCTAAACTCATCTCACGTGCTAACACTACCCTATCAATACCAATACTTTTAAGTAGTTTTACACTATCTAAATTATTACAAGACATCTGGGTACTTGCATGCATTGCAATATTTAAATTATTTCTTACAATATCTATAATTCCCAAATCCTGCACTATAATAGCATCGGCTCCCAAATCAGAAACGCTTTTTATTAACGGAAGCACTTTATCAATTTCATCATTATAAACTAAAGTATTAACCGTAATATAGACATTTACATTTCTTAATTTTGCAAACTTTATATTTTCTTCAAGTGCCTTTTCATCGAAGTTTTCTGCAGCACCTATTCTCGCATTAAAACTTTTAGTTCCAAAATACACAGCATCAGCCCCAGCATTAACAGCGGCCTTTAATCCTCTTTCATCTCCTACAGGTGCGAGAAGTTCTATTTTTTTGTTTTGTAATTTATTATTCAAGTTCTTTCCTAATTTACTAAATTTTTATTATTTTGGGGACTAGTCCCCAAACCCCTACTTCTTTTGGTGACCCAAAGAAGCAAAAGGACTACATTTAAATTAATTCAAGTTAATTGTATTAAAAAGTCACATATACAAAAATTTATAAAATATAGTATTTTATGTATATATTATTAAACTATAGCATATAAGTGAATGAATTCAAGTGCTAAATAGATTTTTGGTAATTATATCTTATAGTTGCTTTTGGTTTTTTTATACCAATACCACAGGCACTTCCTTCGGTCGTAAAAGAACTGGGGGCTACCCTAAGGGCACGCTTCGCAGGGGGCAAAGCCATGCAAATAACTAAAATAAAAGAGTCAAAAATTTTTAGTATATATTGAAATAATTATTTTTTATCAACTTTTTCCCGCCGCAAAAAGTTGATAAAAGTGCAAGTGATTTAACTCTATATGTTTGTAATATATATTAAAATAATCTTATTTTCTTATCATATAATCAATTGATTTTGTGTTTCTGCTTCCGCATTTAGGACATTTAGGTTTAAGAAGTATATTTAAAGCTGTTATACTTTCAATAGGACTTTTTTAGACTTATTAAATATTTTACCGCAATCATTACATTTATAAAAGAAAGGTCCAACAAAAGGCAGCATAAAAGACTCCTTAATATATTATTAATTTAAATTGTTTATTATTTCAAATTTATATATAGATATCTATATGTAAATTATTTATTTTTTATATACAAAGTAATTTCATCTATACTTATACTTAGTTTATCCAAAACATTTATAAGTAGTTTTATTTTTGTATTTGTATCAGTATCTATATTAACAAAAAAATTTGATTCTGTTTTAGTTACTTTACCATAATTATAAAAGAATTCTTTATCACTTATTTTATTTCTAAATATTTCATCTTTAAATATAAGATTTGAAAAATTTACAGAATCTTCTTCGTATATTAAAGTTAATATTTTAGTAAGAAATCCAGCCCATTTAGAAACGTCATATTTTTTATTCTTATATTCAAAAGAATATATATTCATTCCTGAAAAATCTATACTATCATCTAAAGGATATTCTAATATATCATCAGTTTCATTTATCATAATATTAGGATACTTATAATATTTTAATAATTCATTTATTAATCTTTTGCTTCTTTCAATTATAATATCTTCATTCCAATCATTTAAATTTAATAAATCTTTATTTAAAAATGTAAATTTACTATTTTTATATACTTTTATCTTGTCTTGTAAATTATTATTAGAAAGCTCTGAATTATATCCTGTTAATGTAAGATTTCCTAAAGTGTCTATGTATTTTTTGTGTATTTCTTTATAATTATTTCCTATTAAATCTTTCCAACTATCATTTAAAGTTCTAGGCATAATATGTTCTATTGTTATATTTTCAATATCTATTTTTTCTTTACTATTTAAATGCTCTAATCTAGTCAATATAAACTTACTTAAAACACTTTTATAAACATCTTTTTCTATAATTGAATTTATAACATTAGAATTATCTGGAAATTCTCCAGACCCTTTCAAATCTATTAAAGATAAAGACATATAATCAATAAAATTATCAGATTTATTATTCTCAAAAAATGAAGTTATTTTTTTTATTAAAGATATACAAATTTTGTTTAACGCATTTGTTGGTTTAGAACATATTAACCTCCTTAATATGTAATTTTCTATTAAATGTAATGAGTCAAATAAAATATCATCTGATATATAATTGTCATCTCTATATTTTAAAAGAAGTATTATTAAAGGATTTAAAACATTAACTTTTAATTCCTTTATATTATCTAATTTTATTTTTATATTTTTATTTTTTTCTTTTTTAGTATCCAAAATAATATTATAATATTCTGAATATTTTAATAACTCTTTTAATACATCTTCATTATTTTTATCTTCTAAATACTTTTTAAAATTATTATAAACTTCAGATTCTTTTGAAAAATCTTTATTTTCTATTGCTAAAAATGATCTTATAAAAGTTGATACATTTTTATCATCTAAATTTTGCATGCAATTTTCTTCTATTTTTACCCAATAATTTTTATATAGTGTTTCTTGATTTTTATACATTAAAATATAATTTCTAATTTTATCACCTTCTTTTAATGATAAACCCGTCGCATTTAAAGTTTCAAAAATTATTTGTGGTTCATCTTCTTGTTCTAAAGTTATTTTAATTCCTTTTAATAGAGGTAATCCTTTTAATAATTTTTTAATATATTCTTCATCATTATTTAATTTTTCCTTAAAAAATAAATAATTATTAATAATATTAGATGCTCCAGATTCTAGTTTTCTATTATCTATTATATCATTTAAATATTTGTCATCTCTTTGTATTTGTTTTAAAAATAATCTTCCACTATGTTTTTCTACGTCAGAAAATATTAATGTTTCTATTTTATTTTTTAAATCATAATCTTTATTATTTTTTGCATAATCCAACATTGCTAAAAGCAAAAGAAGTATAGTTGTTATCCTTTGTTGTCCATCTATAATATAAAAACTATTTGTAGAGAAAAAATTTTCTTCATCTTCTTTTAAAACTAATACAAAAGAACCTATAAAATATTCTTTAGCATTTCTATCAACTGCTCTTTCTATATCATGTATTAATTTCTCACATTGCTCTTTTTTCCAATCATAATTTCTTTGATAAACTGGAATATGAAATGTATTTCTTGAATTAAACATATCCAACAGAACTTTAATGTGTTTACCTTCTATCATACCTAACTCCTAAAACTTATACACTAATAATACACTATTTTTGCAAAAACTCTATAAATTTCATATAATTTAAAAATTAGAGAATTATATTTTTTAATCTTTTCTCACTCTCCCGCCCTTTATTTTTTAGAGCGTATTTTTAAATTTTTAGTTTTAATTATTTTTTATTGCCTATTTAGAAATGTTAACGCCCGCCCAAGTTTTGTTTAATCTTAAAAATTATTGACCGCACGTAGAGCAGAATTTAAAATATAGAATAATTTAGAATTATAATTTAGATTGTATATATGAATTAGCCTACCGTGCGTTAAATAGGTTTTAAATTTAAATAACGCTTGGGTGGGTACTAACAAATATAATAAATCTTTAAATAAAATAATACTAAACTTCAAAATAAAGCCTTAAATTTTAAAGGGTGGGGTATGTAAATGAAGTTTTAACTCAAACTACATCTCATTTATAGTTACATTTTGTGGAAGCCCATTACCTTTTAGAGCTTCGTATGCTGCAGCTGCTCCTTTAGGTACATTTATAGTTTTTAAAGGAGTATCTTTAAAAATATCATTTCCATTCATTTTAGGGGGTGTTGCTGATAAAAATGTTATACTTGTTAATAAATCACATGTTAAAAAAGCTAAATCCTCAATGGTTTTTACATTAGCAGGTATTGTAATAGTTGTTAGTTTTCTACAATAACCAAAAGCAGAGTTCCCTATAGTTGTTAATTTTGGATTTGCACCTTCAAACACAACATTTTCAGCACCGCTACATGCATAAAAAGCTAAATCCTCTATAGAAGTAACAGACTCTGGTATAGTTATAGTTTTTAATCCAGAACAGCTTGTAAAAGCAGATTTAGGTATAACACTTAAATTTTTAGACAATTTTAAAGTTTGTAATTGCCTACATGCCTCAAATGCCTCTATTCCTATACTTCTTACAGAATCAGGTATATCAACACTTTCTATAGCAGAAACTTCAAAAGCATAATCATTTATAGTTTTTAATCCATTAGGTAAATTAATATTTTTTACTTTTGTATTGAAAAAAATACTACCTCCTATTTCTATTAGGCTTTTAGGCATATTTACTTCCGTTAAAACTTTACAATCAAAAAATACACTTTCTCCTAAAACAGTTATATAATCAGGAAGAATAACTTTTGTTATGTTATAATACATAAGTGCAGTATTTACTAATATATAATCAGGAAGTTTATTATTTTGAAATGTTACATTTTCAATGTGACACTATTATATTATTAATGTCTCTAATTTCATTTATTATACCGCCAAGACTGCTAGATTTATCATAATTTTTTGTAGAAGTACCTGTAAATATTACCTTATATTCGCCCTTATCTTTATAATATTTTTCTAATGCTTCTCTTATGGTTTCTGCTGTGGCGGTATCTATATCTATGCCGTATTTTTCTGCCTCTTCATCTATAGTAGGCAGTTCAGGAGTTTCAGTATTATTATTATTTTCGCCTCCAGAAATTGCTCCTCCGTCTGATGTGTTATTGTCTGGAGATGTTGATTGGCTTTTGCATGATAATAACAAAGCCACAATTAAAATTATAAATATTACCTTTTTCATTCTTAATCCTTATTATTATAATATAACAAAAAATATATTATTTTATTAAAAATTTATTAAACCTATTTATTTTAAAAACAAACTCAACGCACGCAAAGCAAAATTTACAATATAAAAATTATTAACAATTGAATTTAAATTATAAACAAAAATACGCCTACCGTGCGGTGAATAAATGAGAAGTTTAATCAAGTTTTTTGTGTCAATCATTCAATATTATATATCTAAATTCCGAATTTGTAATAAGGCTAAAACTATATTTGAGGAATATTTATTATGCGTTATCTTAGTTTGATTTTTATACTTCTTTTTAATATATCTTTTTTATTCTCTCAAAATACTAATACTGGAAAATTAGACCAATTATTAGATTATGCAAGTACAGGCAACATTAATGGAATAAGAAGATTAATATCTGATGGTTCTATTTCAAGTTATATAGATTTTGGAGATATGCAGGGACATAATGCTTTAATAACAGCTGCCTTTAGAGGATATAAAGATATAGTTGTTTTGCTTTTATCTCAAAAAATAAATGTTAATGCTACTTGTGTGCATGGAAAGACTGCTTTAACTTATGCAGCAGAAAACGGATATGTTGATATAGCTTCTTACTTATTAGCTAAAAATGCAAATCCAAATATAAAAGTTAATAACGGAACTACGGCTTTACTTCAGGCAGCTGGTAAGGGATATTATACTATAACAGAAATGATTATTAATTCTGGTGCTGATGTTAATATGTCTGGACTTTATGTTAATCCAGATGATGCTAATTACAATATGACACCTCTTATGGTTGCTGCTTATAATAATCATGATGATATAGTTAAATTATTGCTTGATAATGGAAGCGAGATAAATAAAGTTAATAATGTTGGAGCGAATGCTTTATTTTATGCTATAGCTAAGGGTAATGGAGAAGTGGCTAAAATGCTTCTTGAGAGAAATGCTGATGCTAATGTTGTATCTAGTTATGGATATTACGGCAACATCACAACACTTGCTTTGGCTTCATCTTTAGGTTTAAATGATATAGTATCATCACTTTTAATAGGTAAGGCTAATATTAACTATAGAATGGCAGATGGAAGAACTGCTTTAATATGGGCTAGTATATCTGGTAAGAAAGATATTGTATTATCATTAATTAACGCTAATGCCGATGTTAATATTAAAGACAATGACGGTAAAACAGCTTTGATGTTTGCTGCAGAGAATGGTGATTATGATTCGGTTCAATATTTACTTGACGGCAATGCAGATTTGGGCATAGTAGATAATTTATCAAAAAATGCTTTAATGTATGCTATGGAAAACGGCAACACAGATATAGTTGATTTAATTACAAAAAGAAGTTTGGCAAAGAAATAATTTATAAAATATATTTAAAGTTTATATATTGCTGTGAATAATAACTAATATTGATTAAAAACTAAAATAGCAGTGTATGGGGTTTAGATTATATAAAAAGGCTTTGAACCAATGTTTAAAGCCTTTTGTATTAATTAAAATATTAATTATTTTTTTGTTTTGTCATATTACCTTTTGAACCATCACTATTGCTAAAAGTTCCGCTAGTATCATTATTAAATGTTAAAGTTAATGTCAATATTGCTCCAGGACCAGCAGGGCCGTCTTTATCTACAAATTTTACCTCATATGTTTCATTTCTATTATTAGCAACATTTGTACTTGTTTCACCATAATAAGTGACTGCACCATTATTTGATATAGTTAGAATTGTAGTTGGTACTAAATCAGTGAGCTGCCAAGTGCCTGCATATTTTTCTATTCCTTGAGTAGTTGTGCCGCCGTCACCTATTCCGCCTGTACCAGTACCGCCATTTCCGCTATTATTATCACCGCTTCCTGTTTTATCAGCATTACTGCAGCTTACAGCTAAAACACTCACTAAAAATAAAACTAAACTTAATATTTTTTTACTCATATTTTACTTTCCTTTCTTATTTTTATTAATTATAACAAAAATAAATCATTTTTTCAAATGAATTTTTATTATAATTACTTATATTTAATACTTATATTATATATAAAAAAATGGATTATTATGAATAAATACAGCAAAAAAACAGAAACCAAAATATATAATTTTATAAAAAAAAATAACCCAACAATCGAAGAAATAGCTAATGAATTAAATATAAGCTATGATAAATTGAAAACCTATATTAATAAATCAAGCAAAAAATATAAAAAAACTCTAATAAAAAAAATGAGAAAAGCAAGAAATGAATATTTTTTAGATGCAAAAACAAAAATAGAAAATGCATTAATAAAAAAGTCATTGGGCTATTACAGCAAAGATATTATAAGAGAGATAAAAATAGATAAAGAAGGAAATAAATCCAAAACAAAAAAAATAGTTTATAAATATAACCCTCCAAACGAAAGAGCAATGGTAGTATTTTTTGAATTATTAAAAAAGCATAAAGAGAAAAGATTAGAATATATAAGACAGAAAATAGAAGAGAATGAAAATAATAACAAAATCAATATAAGAGTTGGATTCAACAATTAACAAAAAACCTATGCTAAAGAACAGCATAGGTTTAAAAAGGGACGAAAGAAAACAATGTATATATAATAATGTAGAAATATTATTTTACTCTAGCACCTTTTCCTCTTACTCTTAATTTTGTAGAGAAACCAGATTTTACAATCTCATATCTAGGCATAATTAAAAAATCATAATTTGTATCTTTTAATGCTTCTGCTATAAGCTGTTCTTTTAAAGTTTCATCTCCAGAATCATATGGAAGCTCTGCTGTTAAAACTTCACCTACTACAATATCATCTCCTGTAAGCTGTAAACTTTGCGGTATATTATCTACAGTTGCTATTGTTGAACAAGATGTGAACATTAAGGCAAATAATAATGATGCCGCAATATAAAAAGATTTTTTCATTTTTATATATCCTATTTTTTATTTTGAATTATATAAAATTTTATAAAAAGTTGATTTGAAGTATTAAAAAAAAATTAATACTTCAAAAAAAATTATGTTTTTATATAGCATTTATATGATGTTTACGTATTTAATTAGCAATTTTTTTTATTTAACTCATATTTAACGCACGGTAAGTATAGTTTATAAATAAAACAAATTTTGATTGATAATTAAATTTTATATTTTTTATTTTCACACCGTGCGTGCAAATTATATTTTTATAATCACTTATAATTTTTTATTATATATATACCTTGAGAATTATTTATGAATATTGATATAAACATTTTAAAACCTTTTGAAAAATGGATTAACACTGAAAAGCGATTAAAAATAGCATTCGGAGGACGCGGAGGCGGCAAAAGTGAATCTATTGCAAGAATATTGATAGCTAAAAGTTTTGATATTAACGGAGTGATATTATGTGCAAGGGAGATTCAAAAATCTATTTCATATTCAACCTACCCTCTTCTTATAAGCATCATAAAAGAACTTAATCTAAATGAGTTTTTTATGGTAAAAAGAAATGAGATAATAAATAAAATAACAAACTCTAAGTTTATATTCTTAGGCATTAGGGAATGTTCTATAGAGGAAATTAAATCTATTTACAATGTAAAAATATGCTTTATAGAAGAAGCACAAACTCTCACACAAAGAAGCTATGAAATATTAGAGCCTTCCATAAGAGCTGATAAAAGTGAGATATGGCTTGCATTCAATCCTCGTTTTGAAACCGATTTTATTTATAGGGTTGCAAGTCAATTTAGTTTAGAGAATAAAGTTTATAGAGACAAAGCAAACAAAGAGTATTATTATAAAGAATATGAAGATGCTAATATATTAATTACTTTTATTAACTATGACGGCAATTAT
>CAKVCJ010000019.1 GCA_934725655.1 uncultured Brachyspira sp. | reverse complement strand
GTGCTATTATTCTCACACTCTCTGAAGCAAGTGCTAAAGCAATATTGTCTGTTAAATTTGATATTTTTGACACTCTCGTACCGGCCGCTAATTCAAGCTCATATCTTGTAATAACAGGCCCTCTTGATACTCCTGTTACTTTTGCTTCTATATTAAAATCAAGCAATGTGTTTTCTAATTGTATTGCTGTTTGCTTTATAGATTCAAGCATTGCATTATCATTTACTGGAATTGATCTATTAAGCAAATCAAATGGAGGAGCTTTATAATGCTTGTCTACATATTTGCTGTTAAAGTTTGATTGTATTAAATCAAAATCATTTTTGTGATTCTTATGTATTATTGGTCTTTGAGGTTCTTTTAGAGTATTAACTTTTTTCTCTGATTCTATATTTATAAAACCGCTATTAGTTTCATTATCGTTTTTTATGTCTTCTATAGAGTTTAGTTTTTCAGCATATTTTTGAAGCTCTTTTTCTACATCATACTCTTCTTCGTTAGTTGTATTATCATAACATTTAGAATCATCATTTGAAAAATTGTTTAAATCTCTTGAAGAATCTTTTATTTTTATATCTTCTATATCATTATAAGATTTATCAACATTGTAAAGCTCTTCTTCGTCTAAATCAAAGCAATTTAATATATTATCATCATCAATAATATTATTGTTATTGTAGTTTGGTATATGGTCTTCTCTTTTATATGCTCTCTTTGAAGCATAGCCCATAGGAAACTCAAAATGATTACTGCTCTTGTTGGTTGTTGTTTCTGAATAATTTAATTGTTCGTTGTTAGTTCCTCTTTTTATTTTGCCATGTTCTCTGTCGTACATCTCTTTTAATTGCTTATTTTCATTAGCAACTCTTCTTAATTTATCTAATATATTTTCTTTATTATTTTCAGTTTTAAAAGAACTATTAGTTTTATATGAAACATTAGTATTATTTAAATCATTAGCAGGCTGATTTATAGTGTTTTCTTTTTTTAGAGTTTTCTCTTTATAGGATTTATATAATTTATCTAAATCTTCGATATATTCTATTTTATTGTTTTCTATTTTTTCATCATTATTATTATTATTTAACTCCTGAAATTTTCTCTCTCTGTTTTTATATATATTCTCAAGTATAATACTCTCATCATAATCATTATTTATACTATTTGAAGCTTTCAAAAAATTTTCTGTTGTATCATAATAATTAACACTATCATCGTAAGCCGCTTTTTTAAAATCTGACTTCTTAGCTCTATTAATGCTAAAATCCCAATCAATATTTTCTATTGCCTCATGAACATTTTTATTGTATTCATCATCATATTGCTTTAATTCACTATATTGATTGAAACTCTCTTCTTTTTTTTTTGCATTCATTTTTATATCGTTTCCAAAAGCAGCCTCAAATAATGAATTGCCCATATCCTCTTCTCTATCTTCTATTGCATTAACGTTAATCCTTCCGTAATTATCTCTTTTTAAATTATTTAAACTCTCAACCATATAGTCTAATTCTTTATTCTTAGCATCATCAAAATCATTTCTCTTATTGAAAAAGTCTTTCATTATATTTTCATTTTTATTATCATTATATTTCTTGTCAAATAAATCATAATGATTGAAAGATACTTTTTCTATAAATGGAATATTATTAAAATCATATACTTCTTTTTTACTAAATATAGGCAAGTAATCTATAGAAGAACTTTTTTTATTATTATTTTCTTTGTAATTTTTTTCACTTTCTTCTTCTTTCATTCCTTCTTTTTGCATCTCTTCTTTTTTAGTTTTGATAGTATCAGATATTTTTCTCTCAACATCTTTTATCTTTTCTAAGTCTATTTTTTTTATCATGTCCCTAACATAATTAGCTAAATCAAGCAATGAAACTTTAGCAAATACTATTATAGTAATAAGCAGTATGGCAGAAGTTATTATAACAGAACCAATATTTCCAAATAATGAAGCAAGAGAGCCTCCTATAATTTCTCCCATTATTCCGCCTTTATAATAGAATGCTTTATCTCCAAGTAATATATCAAGAAGTATGCTTGACAACATCATCACAAATGATAAAAGAAGAGCAAACATCAAAATATTTTTAATAGAATTTTTTAATATAATGTTTACTCCCGCATATATAAAAAATGCAGGTATTACAAAACAAGAAACTCCAAAAGCAGAAAATGAATACTCAGCAATATATGCTCCAAACTTACCAAGTAAATTATTTGTTGTGAGAGAAGTATTCATCTCTCCAATATCAGCACTCAAATATGATAAAATTAATATGCCAGAAAAAAGTATGCATAAAAAACCAATAATATCATATATAGGGTTTCTATTTTTATCATCATAAGATTGATAAATATTTTTACTCTCGGCTCTTTTTTGTATGTTTAATTTTCTTTTAGTAAACATCATAAAAACTCCAGCTATCTTTAAGCATTAAAAAAATATATATACACAGCTAAACCAACTATTATGCAGTAAAAACTAAAATAATAAAGCTTTCCCTTTTTTAGAAAAGACATCAAAAACTTTAACGCAATAACTCCAAATATAAAAGAAGTAAGAAGCCCAACTATTACATAAGTAATATTAAAGTCAGTTAAATCTTTTAAAGAAAGAAGCAAAGCACCAAATATAGCAGGCAAAGATATTAAAAAAGAAAATCTTCCTGCAAAATCTCTGTTAAGCCCCAAAAATAAAGCTGTACTTATAGTCATACCAGACCTTGATATTCCAGGGAAAACTGCTATTGCCTGAGCAAAACCAATCAATAAAGCATTATAATAAGTTGTTGTAAGGGCATCTTTATTAATTCCTCTGTCTGCCTTTTTTGTAAGAAGCAGTATAGAACCTGTTATAATAAGGTTAAGCCCTACTCTTTGTGTGTCTATATTGCTTAAATACTCCTCTAAAAATAATCCCACTATAGCTACAGGTATTGATGCTATAATTACCATAAGCCCAACTCTGAAACCTTCACTATTTTTGCTTGAATATTTAACATCTTTTAATCCAGAAAAAAATCCAACTATTGCATTGATAATATCTTTGCGAAACACCAAACAAGTGGCTAAAAATGTACCAAAATGAAGTGCTATTTCAAAAGATAATATATTTTCTGTATTAAACTGAAGAAAAGCTTCAGCTATTCTTAAGTGCCCCGAACTAGAAACAGGCAAAAATTCTGTAACCGCTTGAATAAATCCTAATATAATTGCTTTTACCATTAAAAAACTACCCCTATTATTTATATATTGTTTACATAATACTATTACAATTCTCGGATAGTTTTAAAAAAACAATACAAAAAATTATGTCAACTATCATTAAGATATTTATATAATAAGCTTTTAATATAAAACCCTACTACATTTCAAACAAAAAAATAGGTATTTTTATGTAATATACAACTTATATATTGTTTTTTTAAAGATTAAAAATTCATATAATATAAAATATTCTATTACAAAGGACTTTATATATGGAAAATGAAATATTACTATATAATTTAGGCTATAATATAAGATTACTTAGAAAAAGTAAAAAAATGACTATAGATGCCTTGGCAGAACAAGCAGGGGTTTCCAGCAAATATTTGCAAGGCATAGAAGTTGGTAATAGAAATATATCAGTAAAAAGATTAAATAAAATAGCAAGAGCCTTAGAAACAACTCCAGAAAGTTTATTAACTATAAAAAGCAGTAATTTAGAAAATAGAGATGATAAACTTCTAAATACTTATGAAAAACTAAAAAAAGTTGAATCAAATAAATTGGATATTATATCAAATTTAATAGATGATATAAATAAATTATCAAGTTCAGAAAATAACAATAATAGAAAAAGACCTTAAACAAAAATTAATTTGTTAGAGGTCTTTTTTATTTATAAGCAATTATTAAATACTTTATTAGTTAATAGATAATAATGTCTCTTGTAATGCTGCCATATAGTCTTTAGCTCTTAAAACATTTGGATTATCAGGATAAGTATTAACAAATGTATCTAAAGCCTTATAAGAATCAGAATATCTTCCAACTTTGAAATATGATAAACCAATATAAAGCAAAGCCTCAGCATCAAGAGTATAAACATTATTTAATCTTACTCTATTAAAATAATCTACAGCACTATTATAATTTTTTTCATTATAATAAGATTCGCCAATTTTAAATAAAGCCTCTTCCTGATATTTTGTTCTAGGGAAAAGAGAAGCTATTTTATTATAATACATTCTTGCTTTAACATAATTCTTTTCAACATACATTCTATGAGCTATAGCAGGCACTTGAATAAGATAAGTTCTTGAAACCTCATTATAATATATGCTTGTGTGATAATATTTTAAGAAATCTTCATAAATTTCAAAAGCTCTGTCATATTCATTCATAGCAAAATAAACCCTAGCCCTTCCTAAAACAGCAAGTTCTCCCTCTGATCTTAAAAAATAACTTAAAGCTTCGCCGTATTTTTTCTCAAAAAACAACTGATATCCATATTGCATATTTATAGTAGAAGCTAAAGATTTATCAGAAGGTTTTAAATTATTTTGTAATTTAGTAATAATATATTGGTCAGCACTGTTTTGTAATCTTGCTATATCTGCATAAGCTATTATTGCATCAAGCTGATAAGCCTCAAAACCTACGCCGTCTATTATTTCAGACAAACGATTTTTAGCCAAATTATAATTCTTCATTTTTTTTAATGAATCAGCTACAATAAAATAAGATTCAGCTACATTACTAACAGGTTTTGATCTGCTGTCTATAGACAAATATTCATTTAAATTATTGATAGCTTCATTATAATTTTCTAATTCATAATATCTTTTTCCCTTTTGGAAATATCTTTCAGGAGAAGACAATGTAGAAACTTTAGTAATAAAAACACCTATCAATATAGCTACAACTGTAATAACGGAAGCCAAAACTGCTGCATAAGTCTTCATAATCTCTCCTTTTTATTATAAATCACTTAAAACTTGATTAATCCAGAAATTAACTTCATTAGGATTAATAGATTTTATTTTTTTAAGTGTATCTAAAGCATTCTTTTTTCTTCCAGCATTCTTATAAGATTTACCAAGCAACAAATTAATATCATAATATAAAGCACTATCAACTCTTTTTCTTGATATAGGCTCTAAAATAGCAATAGCACCAGTATAATTATTAGCCTTAAATTGAGTTAAAGCTCTCTGATACTCAGAACTATATCTCTGATATTCAGATGGAGTTTTTTTAGAAGTATTATCTTTTTTTATCTCAACATTAACTATATTTTCATTCTTATCATTTGTAAAAGTAGTAACCTTTAACTCATTAGTAACATTTTCAATCATACGGCTTTGATTTGTAAAGTCATTAGTATTAAAATCATTAGTACTAATCTTATTAGTAGACAAATTGCCGTCATTAGTAGGATTAATTATATATATCTTAGTAGTATTATAGTAATTAGTATAATTGTTAGTATAATAATTAGTATAATTGTAATAATTTGTAGTGAAAACTATTCCTCTATTGGAGTCTATTCTATTAGTAGTATAGTATAGATCAACATAATTTGTAGGAGGCAAGATACTATAGTTTGTATCAAATAAATTAGTATTAGGATAATAACTTAAAAAATCATTACTATTTACTATATTTGTAAGCATATCATTTGTAAAATATGTGCTATTAGTATCAAGGTCATTAGTAAGAATATTATTAGTAATGATTTCATTAGTATTTATTTCATTATTGAAATTAGTAATATTATTTTTAAACTGGTCATAATATTCAAACTGCATCAAATCCATATTTTCTGTAGCAGTATAGAAGTTAATATTATCTATATATGATATAACAGCATAATAATATTTATCATATTTAGGCAAATTATCATAAATAGTATAAGTAGCGGAAGCATTAGTAGCTTTTGTAGAAGCAACCACTTTAGCATTAGTAAGAACTACTTTGCTTAATATAGGTTCTTCGCTTCTATAAACATAATACATCAAATTCGGATGATATATACCAACCCAACTTACTTCAACTTTATTTTCTTCTATATGTTTAATATTGAGTTTAGTTACAAGTCTTCGAGAGTTAGGCAAATCATTATAATTTTCCATACTAATTCTATCAGAAGAGGTTTGAGCAATCAAACTAGTGTATAAGTATATAAAAGATACCAATACCAAAGTTAATAATAGATATAATTTATTGTTATTTAATCTTTTCATCATTATTATCCTCTTTGTACTACTATAATAGTCGGATGCATATATAATAAATTTTATACTCTACTTCAAAAAAATAAATAAAAACTTTATATTTTTTCCATAATCATGGCTATTAAAAAACCAAAGCACATAGATAAAACAGTAGCAGTAAGCATTCCTAAACTTAATGCAGTAATATTAGGCCATAAACTTAAGAAAGATACAACTATTATTCCAAGCACAAAACCAAATAATATAGACTTATGTTTTTGTATAACAATAGTAACGAGTTTAGAGATAGTAAAAATTCCTATAGCAACTCCAAAAGCCAAAAATATTAATGGATACACATTAGCAAAATTTTTAGTAAGCGTAGAAACAAGATTAGATACATTCTCATACTCGCCCAATATTAGCAGAAGCAAAGAACCAGATATCCCCGGTATCACCATAGCAACAGCAGCAGCTATACCGCAGAAGAATAATTTAATTCCATAAAATATAGAAAAATCTCCAGTGTAAGTTGTCTCTCCAGCAGGCTTGTTAATATCGAAATAAACAAATATTGCCATTATAAAAGCACCTATAAAGAAAGAGATAAATACTTTAAAATCGAATTTATCTATAGTTTTAGTAACAAACGGGAAAGAACCAAGTATAAGTCCCACAAAAAATATTTTAGTAGGTATAGGATAGTACTGAAATAAATAATTAATAATATTCAAAAAAAGCACTATAGAAATACCAGCACCCAAAAAAACAGGCACTAATATTTTTAAGCTCTCTCCTACTTCTTTCCATTTTAATTTAATAATAGCAGCAGGCAAAGAAGATATAGCATAAGTAAGATTCTCGTATATTCCAAGTACAAATGCTATAGTTCCCCCCGAAACACCAGGTATAGCATTAGCAACGCCTATAGCCATACCCTTAACAAGGTAAGATATATAATTTCTTATGTTCATTTTATTCTCTTTGTTTAGGTTTATTATGATTTTTTAAATTAATTAAAATATTAAATAAATAAGCCATGCATATAACACATGGCTTTATAAAGTCAAATTATTCTATAACAGCTATAATCTCAACTTCTACTAAAGCATCTTTAGGCAAAGTTTTAACAGCTACAGTACTTCTTGCAGGAGGATTTTCTGTAAAATATTTAGCATATACTTCATTAAAAGCAGCAAAATTAGCCATATCGCTTAAGAAGCAAGTAGTTTTAATAACATTAGCAAAAGTTAAATTTTCAGACTCTAATAATCCTTTAATATTTTCCATTACTCTTTCTGTTTGTGCTTGAATATTATTTTCAGCCATAGCACCGCTAACAGGATCTAAAGGTATTTGTCCTGATGCAAATAAAAAATTTCCGCTTTTAACAGCTTGAGAATAAGGGCCTATAGCCTGAGGTGCTTTGTGGGTTTTTATTACTTTTTTCTCCATAATAAAAAAATCTCCTTTATTATTAAAATAATTTTTACCATCGTTCATTCATTTTATTGAATGAATTATAATAATTTTTTACAAAATATCAAGCAAATAATACAAAACTTCATATTATTTTAGCTAATAAAATATATTTATTAATAATACATAAAAAACCCTTGACAATTTTTTATTATATAGTATAATTCAGTACTCATAAGCTTTTATAGATAAAAAAATCAATACTGGGGTGTCGTCAAGCGGTAAGACAAGTGGTTTTGGTCCATTTATTCGGGGGTTCGAATCCTCCCACCCCAACTTTTCTTTAATGTGGTTGTTAATTATGGGTATAGAAGAAGAAATATTAGTTTTAAGCGGTACAGCTAACCCTCAGCTTGCTAAAGATGTAGTTGATAATTTAGGTATTAAATTAGGCAATATGCAAATACGCAAATTCGCCGATGGGGAAACTTTTGTTCAAATAGAAGAAACCGCAAGAAATAAAGATACATACATAATTCAGCCTACAGGAAGACCTTCCAGCAATGAAAGTTGGATGGAATTATTTTGCGTAATAGATGCCTTAAAAAGAGCTAGCGCTAAAAGAATTACTGCCGTTATACCATACTACGGATATTCTAGGCAAGATAGAAAAAATGAGCCGAGAGTGCCTATAACTGCCAAATTAGTAGCTAATCTCTTACAAGCCTCTGGTGTTGACAGAGTTTTAGCTCTTGATTTGCATGCCGCTCAGATTCAAGGCTTCTTTGATATACCTGTAGATCATATGCTTTCTAAAAATGTTTTTTTAGAAAAAATTAGAAAAGATTTGGATATATCAAATGCTATGGTTGTTTCTCCGGATATAGGCGGTGTAGGAAGAGCAAGATTTATAGCAAAAACTCTTAACCTCGATATAGCCATTATAGATAAAAGAAGAGACAGAGCTAATGAATGCGAGGTTATGAATGTTATTGGTAATGTAGAAGGTAAAGATGCTATCATTATAGATGATATTATTGATACAGGCGGAACTTTAATTAAAGGTATTGCTGCACTTAAAAAAGCAGGTATGAGAAAAATATATATATTCATAACTCATGCAGTATGCTCAGGTGATGCTTATGAAAGAATTAATGCAAGTGAAGTAGAAAAACTTTATATTACTGATAGCTTAAAAGTAATGACAGATAGATTAGGCAGCAAAATAGAAGTGCTCTCTGTTGCCCCAGTTATTGCTAATGCTATTAAATATATACACTTAGAACGTTCTATCAGCGTTCTATTTGATCAGTAAAACATTATTTTTTGAAGGAAACAAAAATGAGTGAAAATTATACTATTAAAGCTTTACAAAGAGACACTACTAAAAAAAGCGTGGCTCATAAATTAACTAAAGACGGATACGCTTTAGCTACTCTTTATGGAAGAGGAAAAGAATATTCTATTGCAGTAGAATTAAAAGAATTTGTAAAAATCTTCTCTTTAGCAGGACAGCATGACATCATCACTTTAGATATTCAAAATGATAAGGCAAGAGAAGTTTTAGTAAAAGATTATCAGCTTGATGGAATCAAAAGAACTATCAGACATATAGATTTTTATGAAATAGACAGAAATAAAAAAATCAAAACTTTTGTTCCTATTCGTATCGAAGGTATACCTGAAGGTGTTCGTTTAGGCGGCGGTACTTTAGAGCAAGTTGAATATGAATTATCTATAAAAGCTTTCCCTGCTTCTATACCTAGAGAAATCACTATTGATGTTACTGAACTTAAAGTAGGAAGCAGCTTGCATATAAGCGATATTAAATTCCCAGAGGGTGTAGATCCTGTAGGTGATGGTTCTAAAGCCGTTGTTACTGTTGTTACTACACAAGACGAAGATACTCCTAACAAAAATGCTGCTGAGGCATAATAATAATCTTATTACGGGATAATCTTAATTTATGATGAAATTAGTTATGGGACTTGGCAATCCTGGCGATGAGTATCAGAATCATAGACATAATGTAGGATATATGATACTTGATAAGGTTGCCAAGAAACTTAATGTAGAATTAGATATTAAGAAAAAGAAAACTGTATTTGGCAAGGCTAAATACGGCAAAATAGAGTACTTACTTCTAAAACCGCAAACTTTTATGAATCTTTCTGGTGAGGCTGCTTTATATATGGCAAGCTTTATGAAAATCGCTGTTGATGATATTATTGTTATATATGATGATATGAATATTCCTGTAGGGGAATTTAAGCTTGTAATTGCTAAGAATGATGCTGATGATAATGATAACGAAGAAAAAGAAGGCCCTATAAAACATAATGGAATAAAAAGTATAGAAGACTCATTAAAAAGCGATAACTTTACAAGAGTTGGTATTGGAATTGGGGCGCCTGCAGAAGGTCAGGAAATAGCTGATTATGTATTATCCCCTTTCACAAAAGAAGAAAGAAAAAAAATCAAAGACATTACTGATGATGTAGTTGATGTTATATGTAAGGTTTTATTTGAATCTAATAATAAAACATCTAAAAAGAAGTATCTATGACTAAACTTATAATTGGGCTTGGAAATCCGGGTGAAGAATACAAAAATCATAGGCATAATATAGGTTTTATTATTATTGATAAATTAGCACAAAACCTATCTCTTAAATTCGATAACAACAAAAAAAAATCTTTATTCACAAGAGCAAAACTTAATAACATAGATTTTATCTTATTAAAGCCTCAAACTTTTATGAATCTCTCTGGAGAATCTGCTATTTATATATCAAAATTTTTCAATGTGCAGCCAGAAGATATAATAGTAGTATACGATGATATGGATATACCATTTGGAACTTTTAAAATAAAAAAGGGCGGAAGTTCTGGAGGACATAATGGAATTAAAAGTTTAATAGCACATTTGCAAACTGAGGATTTTATTAGGGTGAGGGTTGGTATAGGAAGGCCAAGTTTCGGAAAAAAAGTTAATGATTATGTTTTATCTTCTTTTAGTAAAAGCGAAAGAGAGAATATTGATAATGATTTGGGTGAAGATATAATAGAAGCTATAAAGACTATATTATTTGAATCATACACTATAGCACAAAATAAATATAATAAAAGAATTAATAATAAGGATATAAATAATGATTAAAATTATAGCTAAAAATTATATAAAAAATGATAAAAAAGATATATTTCTAAAATTGGCTAAAGAATTAATAGTAGAAAGCAGAAAAGAAGAGGGATGCATAGCTTATGATATTTATGAAAGTATAGACGGAAGATCTTTAACTTTTATAGAAGAATGGAAAGATGAAGAGGCAATAAACGCTCATAACAACAGCAATCATTTCAAAACAATAGTTCCTAAATTAGGAGAATTCGTTGATGGCGAAATGGATGTAAGTTTATATAAAAAAATAGATTTATAATAAAAAAATCAAATATCTTAAAACTTTTAGAGTTATAATTTAAATTATTATATTTTAAGGATATTTATGATACTCAAAGAACTTACTCTGCGTTCTTTTAGAAATTATAATGAAAATACATTTGAGTTTTCAAACCATATTAATATACTATACGGCAGTAATGGATGCGGTAAAACTAATATATTAGAAGCTATATATATTCTTGGAAATGGAATATCTTTTAGAACCCGTTTAGACAGAGAATTAATAAAATATGGAAATGATAATTATTTTTTAAGAGGAATATTTAAAGAAGATGATTTAAATTATGACACTAATATAGAAATAGTATATCAAAAAAAGACAAAAAAAGTTTTTATAGATAAAAAAGAAATTCCTTCAAGAAAGAATTTAATAGGAAGAATACTCTATGTTATATTTTTGCCCAATGATACAGATATGGTAACACAAGAGCCTAAACTTAGAAGGGATTATTTTAATATGCTCATATCAAGCATTTCAAATGAATATCTTTTATCAATCATAAAATATAATAAACTTCTAAAAATGAGAAATATTTATCTAATAACAAAACCTAATGATGCTCATATTTATAATGATGATATAGCAAAATTATCTTTATATATTGCAAATGAAAACAAAAAATACTCTCTGCTTTTAGAAGAAAAAATGAATGAAATATATAAAACTATTTTTAAAAATGATAGCCCTTATAAAATAAAATACATATCCACTATAGAAGATATAGAAAATGAAAATGAGTATATAAAAAAATTAGAAAACACTATAAAAGAGCAAATAAAAATGCGTACTACATATTTTGGCATACACAGGTCGGAGTATCAATTTTTTTATAAAGATTCTCTCTCAAGAAAATTTTCATCTCAAGGCGAAAAAAGAATGCTTACTCTTATAATGAAACTTGCAAGCGAAAAGATTTTATACGAATATAGAAAAAAATCTCCAATACTATTAATAGATGATGCTATGCTTGAACTTGATAATATAAAAAGAGAAAGCATTTTAGAATATATAAAAACATTAGGGCAAGTATTTATTACAGTGACAGAAAAAGAAAAACTCTCAAACTTTGAAAAGTATAAAGTTTTTGATATTGTTAATATAAGAAATTAATTTTTTAATAAACTCCTTTACATTATAATTGTTTATGTTAAACTTATATATCAATAAAAATGGAGTGTTATATTATGGGATTATTCTCTAAAAAAATTCAAATAAAAGCACCTATCAAAGGAAAGTTGATTGATATTACAGAAGTAAAAGATGAAGCATTCTCAAGCAAAGCACTTGGAGACGGAATGGCTATCATACCTTCTGAAGGTAAAGTATATGCTCCTGTAGATGGTGAAGTTATTACTATGATAGATACAAATCATGCAATAGGCTTATTATCAGGAGGAGTAGAAATATTAATACATATAGGAATGGATACAGTAAAACTTGGGGGCAAATATTTCAAATCACATGTTAAAGAGGGAGATAAAGTAAAAACTGGTACTTTGCTTATAGAATTTGAAAAAGAGGAAGTTGAAAAAGAGTATGATATCACATCTCCTATAATAATTTCAAATTATAATGAATTAAAATCACTTTCAAAAACAGAGTCAAGAGAAGTAAGCACAGGCGAGCTTATAATGACAGCTGTAAAATAATTTTTTGAAAAATAAAATTATAAGGGGCTTTTAAGAGCCTCTTTTATTATATAATTTTTTATTCAACTTTTTGCTTCCTTACAGGGTGTATAGTTTATCAAAGTTTTTACCTTTCAGATACGCTTTACAAAGAACTGCATTTTTATGAAATATATCCAAAAACATATGGCATTATTTTATATATTTGTTATATACTAAAATAATATATTTGCACTTTCGCGAAGTGTGCTCGGAGTGCGAAAACTTTTGACGAAGTCCGCAGAGCGAAGGCGGAAAAAAGTTGAATAAAAAAATCAATAAAACGTAATCAGTTTAATATATACTGAAACAAATATATTCTGTCAAACTCTACACATTATAGAGAATTTATCAACTTTTTTGTCGCACAAAAAAGTTGCAAAAAACGCACATAATATAACTAATTCTTTAAGAATATATATTAAATAATAGGATAAAACCTAAATTTTAGCTTAAAAATGCAGACTTTTTGGTGGCTTGTGACAGGCCGTAGGCAATCCCTTCGGTCGCACCGAGTAGGTGCCTATCAGCAAAAGAAATGGCGGTTGGGACATAGTCTCAACAAACAAAAAACACAAAAACTAAATTTTAATAAACTTAAAAATTTTTAGCATATACCTATTAATCAACATTATAATCTTTAAGCTTCCTGTAAAGTGTTGCCCGCTCTATGCCTAAAATCTTTGCTACTTGGGCTTTATTAAAATTGTTTTTGCTTAAAAGATGATTTATGTATTTTTGCTCAAGCTCTTCCAATGTCATATCTTTATCTATAACAAAACCATCTCCTCCAGAGTTTAAAACCCAATTAGGAATATTGCTTTCATCTATCTTGCCGTCTTTAGACATTACAACCATAGTTTCAACTGTGTTTCTAAGCTCACGTACATTACCTTCCCATTGTAAAGAAGACAACAATTTATATACTTTTTTATCTACATTAGTAATCTCTATATTATGAACCTGAGAAAACTCTTTAATAAAATTGTCTATAAGCAAAGGTATATCCTCTCTGCGTTCTCTAAGCGGAGGCATCTCTATTTTTATAACATTAAGCCTATAATATAAATCTTCCCTAAACCTACCCTCTTTTATTTCTTCAGATAATTTTTTATTTGTAGCAGCAATCACCCTAATATCAACATTAATTGGAGTATTAGAACCTACCCTCTCTATAACCCTCTCTTCAAGCACCCTCAAAAGTTTTACCTGAACAACTTGATTAATCTCCCCTATCTCATCTAAAAATATAGTACCTTTATTGGCAGCCTCAAACCTTCCTATTTTTTTGTCTATTGCCCCTGTAAAAGAACCTTTCTCATGTCCAAATAACTCACTCTCTAAAACACCCTCAGAAAGTGCCGCACAGTTCACTGTAATATATGGCTGTTTGGCTCTGTCTGATATTTGATGAATTGCATTAGCAACCAATTCTTTACCTGTTCCGCTTTCGCCTTCTATAAGCACAGTAGCCTTTGTTCTTGCAACCTGTTTTATTGCTTCATACACTTTAAGCATCTTACTGCTGCGGCCTATCATTCCATAAAAACTTTCATGATAGTCTACTCTTTTTTCTAATGTTTCATTTGTCTTTTTTATGTTTTTATTTTCTAATGCCCTTGCTATAATAAGAAGCATTTTGTCGATGTTAAAAGGCTTAGTCATAAAATCATAAGCACCAAGACGCATCATATCAACAGCAGTCTCTATATTGCCGTGCCCTGTAAGTATTATAACAGGTATATGCTTATCAAACTCTAATATGTCATGCAAAAACTCTTCTCCAGTCTTTTCAGGCATTTTTAAGTCTGTGATAACTAAATCAATTCCGCCTTTATAAACTGTTTCTATTCCTTTCTCACCATTCTCTGCTGTAACTACTTCATAGCCCTCATACTCTAAAGACTTCTTTATACCATCTCTTATGTTTTTCTCATCGTCTATAACTAATATCTTAGGCATAAATTAAAAATCACTCTCCAAAAATTTTTGATTCTCAAGCATCAAAGGAAGTTTTATAATAGCCTCGCTTCCAAAACCATATTCGCTCTCTATATTAAAACTGCCGTTATGTGCCTCTATTATTCGTATAACATTCGTAAGCCCCAAGCCTGTGCCGTTTCTTTTGGTTGTAAAATATGGCTCGAATATCTTTGGCAACTCTTCTTCTTTTATACCAATGCCTGTATCTTTAATTGATATTAAAGCATAATTATCTAATAACTTTAACTTTATTAATATATTATTCTCATCTGATTTATTATGTTTTTTCTTCTCAATTATAGAATCTATTGAGTTTTGTATTATGTTAATCAAACATTGCTTTATGTATCTTTCATCTATTTTTAAAATCAAATTCTCTATATCAAATTTTATATCTATTTTTATATCATTATTTTCTATTTCATATTTCAAAAAATCAACAGTAGAAATTA
>CAKVCJ010000018.1 GCA_934725655.1 uncultured Brachyspira sp. | reverse complement strand
TGGTGAATTATCAGACGGAATTGACATTAACCTTGATGTGTTGCCTGTTAAATATTTAGGATTAAACGGCACTGAATTAGCAATATCAGAATCACAGGAGAGAATGGCTGTTGTTGTTGAAAGTAAGGATGCAGATAATTTTATAAAACTTGCCAACAAAGAAAACATTGAAGCTACAAAGGTTGCTGTTATAACAGACACTAACAGACTTGTAATGTATTTGAAAGGCAAAAAGATTGTAGATATAAGCCGTAAGTTTTTAGACACAAATGGAGCTAAACAAGAGACTAATGCAGTTCTTAAAGATATTAATTTTGAGAATAATCCATTTAACACAAAAAATGCATGCTCTCTAACATCTCATTGGTTTAATATGATAGAAGATTTAAATGTTGCTTATCAAAAAGGTCTTATTGAAATGTTTGACTCATCAATAGGAGCTACTACTGTGCTTATGCCTTTCGGCGGAAAATACCAAATGACTCCGAGCGATGTAAGCGTTCAAAAAATACCGATATTCGACAACAATGCAAAAGAGATTAATACTGCTTCTGCTATATCTTGGGGTTATAATCCTTCCATAATGAAATGGTCGGAGTTTCACGGAGGAATATATTCTGTAATAGAATCAATGTCAAAACTCGTTTCTATTGGTGCTGATTACAAAAAAATAAGATTATCATTTCAAGAGTATTTTGAGAAATTAGGAAGCGATGCTAAAAAATGGGGTAAGGTTTATTCTGCATTACTTGGCACAATATATGCTCAAACTGAATTTGATATACCAGCTATAGGCGGAAAAGACTCTATGAGCGGTACTTTTAATAATATATCAGTGCCTTCAACTTTAATATCATTTGCAGTATCAACTGTAAACTCTAAAGATGTTATATCTCCAGAGTTCAAATCTGCTAATAATTATGTGTATTTAATAAAGCATAACATTCTTGATAATTATATGCCTAATGTTAGTGAAATAAAAGATAATTTTGAATTCATACATCAAAACATAAAAAACAAAAAAATATTATCAGCATACACTATCAAATTTGGAGGTATTGCTGAAGCTCTAACAAAAATGTCTTTCGGAAACAGAATAGGCGTTGATATAAAAGGTGAGCTTTATTTCTTTAATTTGATGCCTGCTTCATTTATAGTGGAAACTAAAGAAGAATTAAATTATAAAAATGCTGTACTTATAGGCAAAACTATTAATGAATACAAAATAAAAGTATGCGGTGAAACTATAGATTTAGAAGAAATGGAAAAATTATGGCTTGATAAATTATCTCCAGTATTCCCTTATAAAACTTATGAAGATATAGAAACTTACCCATTAGCAGAATATAAAAGAGAAGCACCATTTATATGTAAAAATAAAACAGCTAAGCCTAATGTTTTAATAGCTGCATTCTTAGGCACTAACTGCGAATATGATACTCAAAAGGCATTCTCTGATGCAGGAGCAAATACAGATATTTTTGTATTTAGAAACATTAAGCCAGAGTACATAAAAGAATCTATTGAAGAGATGTCTAAAAAAATAGATAACTCTCAAATATTTATGATACCTGGAGGATTCAGTGCGGCAGATGAGCCTGACGGTTCTGGAAAGTTTATCTCTGCAATACTTACAAATGAAAAGATAAAAACATCTATACATAAACTTTTAGAACGTGACGGGCTTGTTTTAGGTATATGTAACGGTTTTCAGGCATTAATAAAATCAGGGCTTCTTCCATATGGTAAAATAGGAAACATTACAGAGAAATCTCCTACTCTTACATTCAATAAAATAGGAAGACATATTTCACAAATGGTAACAACAAAGGTAGTGTCAAACAATTCTCCTTGGCTATACAACATACCTTTAGGAAGCGAGTTAGTTGTGCCTGTATCTCACGGAGAGGGAAGATTCTTTGCCGATGACTCTACAATAAAAGAGTTAATCAAAAAAGGTCAGATTGCAACTCAGTATGTTAACTTTGAATCAAAACCTACTAACGAGTTTAGATTTAATCCTAATGGCTCTGCTTATGCTATTGAAGGTATAATTTCAGAAGACGGAAAAGTGTTTGGTAAGATGGGGCATAGTGAGAGATATGGAAACAATTTATACAAAAACATCATCACAAAAGATATTTACAACATATTTGAAAATGGAGTTAATTATTTTAAATAATTATCATATCAACTAAATTAATTTTATAAAATAATAAGGGGATTAATTTCCCCTTTTTTATGAAAACAAATTTTTTTAATATATCAAAAATCTTTAGTATGTAATTAAACTGCAATTTAATATATTTTTACAAAATAATTAAAAAATACTAAACTTTTTTGTAGATTGCCGTTAATTATTATAGTTAATTAATTTAAGGAGAAATTATATGACTATAAGCGGTATATCTTCTAACAATGTTATGCAAATGAGTGCTACTTCAATTAATACTAAGCCAAATATAGTAGAAGTAAAACCTACTAATATGAATCAGCAGGCTCAAAATATGTCTCCTCTTTCCAGCAGATATACTTATGCTATGGGAAGAGATGGTAAAAGATATATACTTCAGCTTAGAATAGATATAGCTTCAGTAAGAGCTTTCAGTACTTTAGCTTAAAAATATAATTACAATATGCAGAACGAACCTATCTGCATATTGTTTTTATTCTTTTATCTCTTTTACCACTATCTTATTTCCGTTTACAAGTATTACTTTTAATTTAGCATCTTTTTGTATAAACTCACCTTCACTAATAGCGTCATATTTTTTATCATCAATTAAAATATTTCCTGACGGTCTAAAAGGTGTATAAGCTATTCCTTCAAGTCCAAGTAAATCATCATAAGACTCACTTGAATGATATCCTGATGTATCTGTTTCTAAGAACATTTTACTTTTAAAAACTTTAGATTTTGTCATGAATCTTGCCATTAATATAATAAGTATAATGTCTATGATAAGTGAAACAAAAATTACAAACACAGCCTGAGATATATTAGCTATACCAAAAGACATAAATATGCTTGCAAATATAGCAATTATTCCGGCAATTCCTGTAACCCCAAAACCAGGTATAACAAAAATCTCTAAAGCAAGCAATATTATACCAAGCACAAACACCGCAGGCGAAATAAATCCGCTGTCGCCAATAAGAAATTGTGCCGTAAAAAATAAAAAGAAACATACTATGGCAACCACACCGCCTACGCCAAAACCAGGTGTTTTTATCTCTAAATATATTCCAGCTATAGCAATTGATATTAATATGCTTAATACTGCAGGATTACTTAAAAATCTTAAAATAAAATCATATTGACCTTCTTCAAAATTTATTATCTCATAATCATCATTAATATTTTTTATTTTTAGAATTTCTTCTACAGAGTTTGCCTTGCTATTTGCAATATTTATTTTTACAGCTTCATCAGCACTCAATGTAAGTAATGTTTTATTATCTAAATCAATGCCGTCATCTCTTTTTGTTAATACAATAGTTTCATCAACCATAGCCTCAGCAGCCTTTGCATTTTTTTTAGAATTTTCGGCAGAAGCCCTCATAGCAGCACGCATAGCACTAACTTCTTTTTCGCTTGCCTTCTTTGGCTCTCCGCCTTGAAGATACACAGGAGTAGCAGCCCCTATAATACTTCCGTCAGACATATAAATCTCTAAGCAGCTCAAAGATATTAAAGCTCCTGCAGACAATGCATTTTTGTTTATGTATGCTGCTACTGGTATCTCGCTTTCTATCAATGCATTTTTTATCTCTAATGCAGATGACAAAAGCCCGCCCGGTGTATCAATCTCAAGTATTATCAAAGAAGCATCATTTTTTTTAGCTTCTTCTAATCCATTTTTTATATATGAGGCATACCATCTATTTACCTCCTGAAACTCTAATTTTTTTATAACATACACTTTATCTTTTGCATATATGTTTGAGAAAATGATTATAAATAAAATAAAAATGTAAATAGTTTTTTTCATTTTGTTTGCCTATATTAAAATATTTATTTTTTTAATTATATATTAAAATAAAAATATCTAAAAGAGCAATTATTGATATTTATTTTCTAATAAAATTATATTTTATATGTATTATTAATTTCACAATATTGTTATATATAACAACGCATAAAAAACTTCTTGTAGTAATTTTTTTGTTAATAAATGTATTTTTTTATACTTTTTTGTAAAAAAAATGAGAATTTTTGTTGATTAATAAGTTTTAGTGAATATAATCTATATTGTTAATTTTTCAATATAGGAGTTATAAAATGTCAAACGATAGAAAGACTATAGGATCTTTTGCCCTGTTAATGATGACTTTTACAGCGATATTCAGCTTCAACCAAGTTATCAATAACAGTGTAAGCATAGGTCTTGCTAGTATTCCATCATTTATGTTTGCTACAATAGCATACTTTATACCATTTTCTTTAATGATAGGGGAATTTGCTTCGGCCAACCCCGACAGTGAGTCTGGCTATACAAGCTGGATAAAAAGCTCTTTAGGCGATAAATGGGCTTTTGTTGCTTCTTGGACTTACTTTTTTGTAAACTTGTTTTTCTTTTCTTCAATATTACCTGGAATGATAATATCATTATCATACACATTTTTAGGTAAAAACATATTTCCTCAAGAAGGCTCTTTAATAGTATCTATAATATCAATTATTTTATTATGGATAGCTACTTTTATTACTACAAAAGGAGCTAAAGGGATATCAATGGTTACAAATATATCAGGCAGTGCCAGATTGATTATGGGGATAGTATTCATAGTAATAGCATTTGCTTTGGTATTTATATTCGGCAAAGAACCAGCTCAAACTTTTTCAGCAGAGACAATAACACCAAAATTTGATTTTAATTATATAGCAACTTTTGCTTGGATATTACAAGCAGTTGGAGGAGCTGAAAGTATAGGAGTATATATTAAAGACTTAAAAGGCGGAAATAAGTCATTTATAAGAACTATGATATTTTCAGCATTATTTGTTGGAGTAGTTTATTCTTTAGGTTGTATAGCTGTTGGACTTATTATACCAACTAATATATTGGAAAATAACTATAGTAATGTTATGTATGATGCTTTTAATTTATTGGGTGCTAATATTGGTATAACTAAAGGGATTTCTAATGTTGTCGGACTCATTTTATTTTTAGCTTCTGCAGGAAGTTTAGTATTATGGGCATCTGCACCTGTAAAAGTATTTTTCTCTGAGACACCTAAGGGAATATTGCCTGAAAAGATTACAAAACTTACTGATGACGGAACACCTGTTAATGCATTATATTTACAGGCTATAGTTGTTAGTATTATATTAATCATACCTGGTCTTGGAATAGGCGAAGTTGATGGATTATTAAAATTTTTAATAAATATGACAGCTTCTACATCTCTATTACCTGTATTATTCTTTTTAGTAGCTTATATTAATTTTAGAAGAAATCATGAACAGACAAAAAGAGATTTTAAATTATCTAATAATCCTACTATAGGTATATTGTGCGGAGTGTTATTGCTTATATTATTTTCTATAACATTTATCATATCAATAGTGCCATTAGAATCTATATTTATATTAATGAAAGGCGGTACATTGCCTAAAGGAACACCTCATCCTGTATTTGCAGTTTTATATCAAATTGGAGGGGTAGTGATATTTTTAGGTTTTGCTTTTCTATTATGGTATAGAGGACAAAAGAATAATAAATAATAAATGGAGTTAAAAGATGAAGAGAGAATATAAAGATTTTGAAAATATTCATTTAATGCATAGAAATCGTTTAGATGCGAGAACATCATTTGTAGCATATAAAAATGAAGAAGCGGCATTATATGGAGATAATTTAAACACTTATGGATATTCACTTTTAAATGGGGCTTGGGATTTTAAGTTTATAGAGTCTCCAGACTATGCACCTAAAAATTTCGAAAAGAAAGATTATTTATTAGATGACAGTTGGAATAAAGTATCTGTACCTCACAATTGGCAGTTAGATGGATATGGAAAGATGCATTATTCTGATTTATGGTATAATTTTTCTATAAGACCGCCTTATGTGCCTTCTTTCAATCCTACTGGATTATACAGAAAATATTTTAATGTTTCTGCTGAGGATATTAAAAATAAAATGATAATAAGATTTCATGGGGTTGATTCTGGTTTTCATTTTTGGGTTAATGGAGAGTTCGCTGGATTCTCTAAGGGGGCAAGATTAACTGCAGAATTTGATATATCTAAATTTGTTAAAGAGGGTGAAAACTTAATTGCTGTTAAGGTTTATCAATGGACTGACGGTACTTATTTAGAAGACCAAGATATGTGGTGGCTTAGCGGAATATTTAGAGATGTTGAGCTTTTAGTAGAGCCTAAAAATGGAATATTTGATTTTACTATAAATACTTTTATGAAGGATAATTATAGCAAATCAGATTTATCATTAAAATTGGATGCTTATGAAGATTGTAAAAATAGAAAGGCTTTAATTAAGCTGCTTGATAAAAACAATAATATAGTATTTGAAGAAGAGACTAATTTTGAAAGCAAAAATATAAAATTCTCTAAAGAAGTTTCAAATGTATTGTTATGGAATGCTGAAGAACCGAATTTATATACATTGGTTATAAATGTAATTGAAAATAATAATACTATAGAAACTATTACTCATTGTGTAGGTTTTAGAGATATAGATGTTGATACTAAAAACAAACAATTTAGAGTTAATGGAACGCCTATTTTAATAAAGGGTGTAAACAGACATGATTATCATCCTGTATATGGAAGAGTGGTTTCTGAAGAAGATATATTAAAAGATATGCTATTAATGAAGAAACATAATATCAATGCCATAAGAACTTCGCATTATCCTGATTCTCCTTATTTATATAAATTAGCTGATAAATTAGGGTTCTATGTAATGGACGAAGCTGATTTGGAATGTCATGGTTTTGAATTATCTACACATTATACTTGGATTACAGATGATAAGGATTGGGAAGAGGCTTATTTAGATAGAATAATAAGAACTTTAAAGAGAGATAAGAATCACCCTTCAATAATTATGTGGTCTTTAGGTAATGAATCTGCATTCGGATGCAATTTTGTATCGATGGCAGAATATTGTAAGAGAGAAGATCCTACAAGATTGGTTCATTATGAAGGCGATATGAAAGTTGAGGTTGCTGATGTTAATAGCACTATGTATACTTGGATAAAAGAAAGATATAGTCCTGGACGTTTGATGAAAGATATTATTGCTACTACTACAAAACCTCATATTTTATGCGAATATTGTCATGCTATGGGTAATGGACCTGGGGGATTATTGGAGTATCAAGAATTATTCTATAAATATCCTTTCTTACAGGGCGGATTTATATGGGAATGGTATGATCATGGTATATTGCAGCATGATGAAAATGGAACGGCTTATTATGCTTATGGCGGAGATTTTGGCGATGACCCTACTAATGGAAACTTCTGTATTGATGGTTTATTGATGCCTGACAGAGTGCCTTCTCCTGGTTTGATAGAGCTTAAAAAAATATTTGAACCTGTTTTAGTTGAAATGATAGACAGCAGCTGCTATAAAATAAGAGTGACTAACAGATATGACTTCATCACTCTTGACCATTTAGAATTAAACTGGAGCATATATAATTCTGAAAATGAAATCATATGCAGTGATACTATTTATGAAGAGATTAAAGGTATTAAACCGTATACTTCTAAAGAGTTTGCTATTAATGTAGAAAAATTTAATGTTAAAGTTGGTGTTGATTATTATCTAAATATAGTATTCAAATTAAGAAAAGAAAATGCATGGGCAAATACTGAGCATAAGATAGCAACAGCACAATTCTTATTGCCTATTAAAAAAGAAAGTCCTGTTATTAATCTTACTTCTAAACCAAAAGTGATAGAAAAAGATTTTGAATATGAAATACATAGCGGAAAATCTATAATTAGATTTGATAAGGTATTGGGTAATATAATTACTTGGAGTTATGATGGTGAGCTTATTATGAGAAAAGGGCCTGCTTTAGGATTCTGGAGAGCTCCTATAGATAATGATATGTATATATTAGAAGAATGGAAAAAACAATACTTTGTACATCTAATGAGAGAATCTACTGAGAGTGTTGTATTAAAAGAAACAAACAATTCTATAATAATAGAAGTAGATACTATCAACTCTGCCCCTAATGCTGCTTGGTATTATGAATCTAAGTATATATATGAAGTATTAGATGACGGCAATGTATTATTATCTGTATCTGGAAAGGCATCTGGCATGAAAGAGCCTCATCCTTCTTTATTATCATCTGAAGGTTCTGCAAGCGAAGCTATGAGAGGTTTATCTGTGATACCTAAAATGCTTCCAAGAATAGGATTAGATTTTGAGATAGCTAAGGAATATGATTTATTAAGATGGTATGGAAGAGGACCTGGTGAATCTTATTCTGATTCAAAACAAGCTAATTTATTTGGGGTATATGATTCAGATGTAGAATCAACTCATACTAACTATGTTAAGCCTCAAGAGAATGGAAACAGAACAGATGTTAAATGGGTAAGATTACAGAGTATGCGTCAAATAGGGCTTATGGCTGTAGCTGAAAAGAGTATGGATTTTAGTGCTCATTTCTATACTATTAGCGATTTAGAGCAGGCTAAGCATAGACATGAAATCAAAAAAAGCGACTTTATATCATTTAGATTGGAATATAAACAAAACGGACTAGGTACTCATTCATGCGGACAGGATCAATTAGAGCCTTATAGATGTAAATTTGAAGATTTTGAGTTTAAAGTAAGATTGAGTGCATATTCTGCAAAAGAGATTTCTGATTATATAGAAGCTAAAAGAAGATATAAATAATAATATACAAAATAATAAATATGGCTATAATATTATAGCTATATCTATTTTTATATAAAAAATATTTATTATTGATAAATTAGTAAATATATTTATGTTAGTTTACTTAAAAAGTTTAATATATAATGTTTAAGAAATATATCTCTTAATAAAATAGTATATAAAAAAATAAGAGCAATATTTATATAATATTACTCTTATTTTTTATTAATAATAATCTAAAAACTATTTATTACCAAGCTTTATTAGTGCTTCCAAATACATCCATATTATGGCAAATAGTTTCATATACATTTTTTCTTATGCCTTTTATTAATTTCATTAAATCAGTACCATTTTTATCTGGCTCTTCTTTAACAAAATCCATAACAGCCTTACCAGCAGATTTGCAATTTCCTGTATAAAAATTAATCTTGCATATTCCAAGACTTACAGCTTTTCTAAAATCATCATCATATATTCCAGAACCGCCATGTAAAACTAAAGGCAAATTAGTTAATTTTGCAATTTTTTCTAATCTATCGAAATCTAATTTAGGTTCTCCCTTATAGTTTCCATGCACATTTCCTATTGATATTGCCAAAGCATCGATTCCAGTTTTATTAACAAAATCCAAAGCTTCATCAGGATTAGTGAAAGCATCTTCTTCTTTTACAATATTAGCCTCAGCTCCTCCTATAGTGCCTAATTCTCCTTCAACAGATATTCCAATACTATGACATATATTAACAATTTCTTTAGTTTTGTTAATATTTTCTTCATAAGGATAAGAAGAAGCATCCATCATAATAGAAGAAAATCCATTTTGAATACATCTCATAACAACAGGTAAAGTTTGTCCATGGTCTAAATGAACAACAACAGGAACAGATGCTTTTGAAGCCCTATCAATGAATGCCTTACAAAAAGAATCAAAATTAGGCATATCTACTATATGTCCTTCAGCTATTTGTGCTATTACAGGACTTTTTTTAGCTTCAGCAGCTTCTATAACAGTTTCTAAGAAAGTGAAAGAACTTATATTGAAAGCACCTATTCCATATTTATCTTTCCTTGCTTTATTTAGAGCATCTTTTAAAGTTACAATAGACATAATTATTATTCCTCCTAAAATCTATATTATTTTTTTGCAGAAAACTTTTTCCAAAAACCTAAAACTAAAGCAGTAATAATAGAACCTAAAATTATGATTCCTGTATATAGTATAGGTTTATTTGTTATTGGTATTACAAATATTCCGCCATGTGAAGCCATCATAACTATATTAAAATATTGAGTTAAAAATCCAGCAACCATAGCACCTATCATAGAAGAACCTATTACTCTTATAGGATCAGATACAGCAAATGGAATTACACCTTCTGTAATAAAACAAGCACCCAAGAAATAACAAGTTTTTCCAGCTTTTCTTTCTGTATCAGTGAAATATTTAGCGAATAATGTTGTACATAGTGCTACTCCTAAAGGCGGAACCATTCCTCCAGCCATCATAGCACTCATAAAATCAGCATTTCCAGAAGCGAATGCTGCATTGGCAAATAAACTAGCTGTTTTGTTTATAGGACCTCCCATATCAGTAGCCATCATACCAGCTACTATTAAACCTATAATACCCTTATGAGAAGCACCTATTCCATTTAATCCTTGAACCATCAAATCCATTAATTTAGCTATAGGCATAAATACAGGCCATAATATCAAACAAGTTAAAATTAGTCCTAATAATGGATAAAATAAAGCACCTTTTAAACTAGAAATAGATTTTGGTATATTGTTTAATATTTTTTTTAATAATATAGCCACGTATCCAGCTACAAAACCTGCTAATATACCGCCTAAAAAACCTGTTTTATAATATCCAGCTAACAAACCAGCTACCATACCAGGCATAAAAGCTGTTTTTCCTCCTACACTGTTGGCTATATAAGCAGATAATATAGCTATGATTAAACTGAAAGCTCCAACCTTTCCGCCACCTATCGTATCAAAAAATCCAGCTATAGGATTATAATCGGGAGACTCAGGATTTGAAGCAGTTATTCCAAAAGCAAATGAAATACCAATACATATACCTCCAGCTATAATGAAAGGAAGCATATTAGAAAAACCTGCCATTAAATGTTTGTATATTCCTTTTCTTGAAGAAGTTTGAAGAAGTTCATCTAAATCACCATCGTCATTCTTGTTACTAGATGAATTTAACTGATAATAATTAATGTTCCCGTCTATTATATTTTTTATTAAAGTATCAGAATTTTTTACAGCCTCTCCAACTGATACTTCTATTATTTTCTTTCCAACAAATCTTTCTTTATTGTCAACTGGTTTATCTGCAGCAAATAATACATAATCTGCATTTGTTATATCTTCTGCAGATAAAACATTGCCTACTCCATCGGAACCTTGTGTTTCTACTTTGATTTCGACATTGTTTGCTGCTGCCGATTTTTTTAAAGCATTGGCTGCCATATAAGTGTGGGCTAAGCCAGCAGGACAAGATGTAATTGCTACGATCTTCATAATAAATTTCTCCTTAAATTATTATATTTTTTATGATAATTTATGTTTATAAATTATTTTTCAATATATCTTCCATTTTTAATATTATTTGTTCTTTTTCTCCATTTCTTGAATTTCTTATTAAAGTTTGTAATTGATCATCTTGTACTATTGTAGCTACGGAGCTTAATATATCTATGAATTCATTATTTGCTTTTAACGGAGCTAATATTGAATATGCTATGTCTATATTTTCATTTTTATTATATTCTATTGGATTTTCTAATGATACTAGTATAAGCTGTAATTTTTTTATGGATTCCACTCTAGCATGCGGCATTGCTATCATCTCTGCAATTACAGTATTTCCTTCATTTTCTCTATCAAATAATCCTTTTTTTACATCTTCTGGATTATCAGATATTGATAATGTTTTTGATATGTTAGATAAAAATGTGAATAGTTCTTCCTTGCTTTTTATATTTTGACAAAGAAAAATATTAGATTCTGATATAAAATTCATATTTTAAACCTTAAAATAATTAAACTGTATTAATAATTATATAAATTTTTAATCAGTTGTCAACAAATATAGTCAAAATATACTCAAAATATGGTTAAAAATAGTGCTAAATATAGAATATTTTAATATGTTATGATATATTTTGGAGTAAATTAAACGAATTTTATATAGTAATATACTTATTTTGATAATATTATTTCTATATTATTTTTTTTAAGATAAGATGATATATCTTCTGGAGGATATTCATCTGTTATTAGTTTATCAATTTCATTGAGATTGCAATAAGTTTGGAGTGAAACACAATTAAATTTACTTTTGTCAGCCAATAAAACAACCATATTACTCTTTTGAACTGCAACTGATTTAATTTCGGCTTCTAAAGATGATAAATCTGTAACACCATTATTGATAGATAAGCCTGTTGTTGACATAAAACATTTTGATATATTATAAGTTTTCAAAATATTAACACTTGAAGCACCTAATAATGATAAATTTTTTCTATTTAAACTTCCAGACAAAGAAATTACATTCATATTATTATAGTTTATGGCTTTATATATAACTTCAAGATTATTAGTTATAACTGTTAGATTCTTTATATCTTTAAGATAGTCTACTATATTTAGTACAGTAGTTCCAAAGTCTATGAAAATTATATCATTATCTTCTACCAATTCTGAGGCTTTTTTTGATATTAGGATCTTTTCAGCGATATTTTTAATTTTTCTTTCATTAAAAGGTATTGGATTGTTTTTAGAATCAAATTTTATACCGCCGTATATTTTTTTAAATCTAGAATCTGATAATAACAAATCCTGTATATCTCTTCTTATTGTGCTTTTAGATATTTTAAATTCATTACATATTTGATCTAGTGTTACTATTTTGTTATTGTAAATAAAATTTTTTATATTTTCTATTCTTTTAGAACGCATTCTCAATATACTCTAATCATTTTAATAAATATTACTGATTATATATTATATTAGCAATATTTATTAAAATCAATACTTATTAAAGTATATATAATAAATTTATAGTATTTTTAATATTTGCAATAACAATATTTTCTATTATAATTATTTCAAAATTTTTTTTAGGAGTTATTTATATGAAAGTAGCTATTATTTTTGGAAGCAGAAGCGATACTGATAAAATGAAGAATGCTGCATTATGTTTAAAAGAGTTTGGTATTGAATATAAGGCTTTTGTATTGTCTGCTCATAGAGTACCAGAACATCTTGAGAAAACTATTAAAGATATAGAAAATCAAAACTTTGAAGTAATAATTGCGGGTGCTGGGCTTGCTGCTCATTTACCGGGTGTTATAGCTTCTAAAACTATACTTCCTGTAATAGGGGTGCCTATTAGTGCAAGTGTGCTTGACGGAATGGACGCTTTGCTTTCTATAGTGCAAATGCCAAAGCCTATAACTGTTGCTACTGTTGGTATAAATAATTCTTATAATGCAGGTATGCTTGCTGTTGAAATATTGTCTTTAAAATATGAGAGTGTGAGAAATAAATTAATAGAATATAGAAAGAAGATGAAGGAAGATTTTATATCAGATAACGAGAAGCCGATAGATTTCGGTATTTAGTAGAGCTATTTAAAAATATATTTATAAAAATTAATTATAAAATTTTTTGGTTTTTAATTATAGAAATGTAGTTCTTTTGCTTCTTTTATACCAATAAAAGAAGTAGGGGTTCGGGGGCTAGCCCCCAATAATAAAAAAACATAAAAATATTTTTGACAGACTTAAAAATTTTTAGTAAATAGTAAAACAATTATTTTCTGTCAACTTTTTCCCGTAGCTACGCGGTGCGGACTTCGTCAAAGTTGCAAAAAGTACAAATTTATATATTGACAATAATATAATAAAAAACAATATATATTTTTTAGATTAAAATGGCAGTTCTTTTCATTTGTATTTCACTTTTACTAATTTCAAATCTACCGATATCATAAACAAGCTCGGCAAAAATATTAATGTTAAAAGCGAAGCAAATAAAAGTCCATAAGCCATAGCCATAACCATAGGTACAATTAAATCTGCATTACCGCCAATTCCATAAACTGTAGGAAGAAGCCCAAATATTGTAGTAACTGTTGTTAAAAATATTGCTCTAAACCTATCTCCTGCCCCTTCAACTACTGCATTAAATACATCTTGTTTTGATTGTATGTTGCCTTCTTCTAATATTCTATTTATCAAGTCAACCATTATAATACCATTGTTAACAACAACTCCTGCAAGCCCCACTATACCAACAGCTCCCACAAATGACATAGGCATTCTATGAGCAGCAAAACCTAATATAACTCCCACAACTCCAAAAGGTATTATTCCAAGTATCATAAGAGGCTGAACAAATTTATTGAATTGTAATAAAAGTATTAAATATATAGCTATAATAGCTACAACATATCCGTATGCTATGCTTTTCATAGGCTCTTTAGTTTCTTTAACTTCTCCTCCAAACTCTATAGTTATATTAGGATAATCCTTAGAAATAGAATCAAAGAATTTCTGAACAGAGTCTGTTACTCTTATAGCAGTAGTTTTTCCTAATACTATATCAGTTGTTAGTGTTATGGATTTTTTACCGTTGTAGTGTCTTATGCTTGATTGATTATTTGTAACTTCTATTGTTGCTATATCTTTTAATTGTATAAGCCTTCCATATGTGCTTGGCATATACAAATTATTTAATACATTTGTGTCGTAGGTGTATTTTTTATCCATTCGCACTCTAAAATCAAGCTTGTTTTCAAATTGCTGAATGGAAGTAGCTACTATTCCAGAATATGCCGCCCTTAACTCTCTTGCCGCATAGGCCACATTTACACCAAGCTCGCTCATTCTGTCATAATCAAACAATACTCTAAGCTCTTCCATACCAATTTTATCATCATCATCATAGTTTACAACGCCTTCTAATGTTAATAAATGTGCTTTTATTTTGTCTTTTACTTCTTTAACTTTTTCAGTGTCATTTCCTATTATCTTTACATCCACAGCCTTACCTGGTGTTATAGGGAGTTTTGTGTGTATTGTAAGAAGTGCTAATTCATCTCTAAGACCTGCCTCTTCTACAGCCTTCTCCAAATCATCTGCTATATCGTATGCTACTTTTTTTCTGTTGTTTGCAGGCACTAAATATATAATTGTTCCTGCGAGATTGTCCATCTCTTCAGAAATATCAACGGTGTTTTTGTCTAATTGCTTTCCAAGTAAACTATAAACTGCAATCATATCATTAGTGTCTACTGTTTTATAAATAATATCCTCTATTTCGCTTAAATATTTTTCTGTTTTATATAATGGAGCTCCAACACCCGCATCCATATTAATAACAACAACATCAGCACTCGTATCATAAACAA
>CAKVCJ010000017.1 GCA_934725655.1 uncultured Brachyspira sp. | reverse complement strand
GCAGAGTGTATTTTGAAGACGCTAATATGAAGAATTAATTATCTATGCTTATAGACTTTATTGCCTCTATGCATAATTCTTCATTTTCTTTGCCGTTGTATGTAAACCATGCAAGAAGTGCTAAGCTTTTTGAAACAGCTACTACAGTAAATACATAATCATCATTATCTATAGATTTTTTGTATACAGCAGATTTTATACCTTTTATTTTTATATCTGTAAGCTCGCCTTTATCTTCTTTTGTAACATCCATTTGCTTTATAACATATTCCATTATAGCATCAATCTCTTCGTTTGCAAAAGAATATACCTGCATAGCAATATAGGTATGTATATTCTTAAACTCTACCAAAGTCTTATCATCTCTGTAAATATTAAAACTCATAGGAAGTGTAATATAAAATCCGCCAGCAATGGAATATCTTGCCTTCTCTTTTCTAAACCCAATGTCTGTATTAACCATTTGAATGCTATTTTGTTTATTAGCTTCTATAAATTTAGCTAAATTATCATCATCTAAATAATATGCTATATCAGAAAGTATCTTCCAAGGATATGGTAAAGTCTTATCTTTTTTATAAGCCTCTTGAAAACAGTAAATTATTTGTTTATATACATCTCTCTCTTTATCATCTATAATCTCTCTAAATGGGAAATAAAGCCATATAATGCTATTTAAACTCTTAAACCAAAAATCAGCATTAATCGCTTCATCATTCCAAATAAAGAACTCTCTTGCAAAATTATATTTATCTTCTAAAGGAGCATTAACTAAATTATTAAACCAAGACTTGCCCCAATATCCCAAAGGCGAAAGTGCATAATATTCTTTTTCTATCATAGGATAATCATAAGGCATAGATATCATAAAGTCTTTAAACTCTTCATTAGCAAGCAAATTCTCTGAATATTCATTCAATGCTGCTGCAAAGAAATTTTTTAATTTATCAAATTTTTTTTCTTTAAAATATCCGCTGTAGTCTTTATATGTTTCATCTTCTTTAAATACAATATCTAATCTTGTTGAAATCCTGCCTAATACGGAAATGATAAATCTATGATACCCAGCACCAAAAATACCGCTATTAATAGTTACATATAATGTGCCCTCTTTATATTCAAAATACACGGGATTAGAAGCTGGGTGAAAAGAGTATATTAATGTACTTGAGTTTTCTTCATCTAATATAGAATATTCTGATAGCATTACAAGAGGGTTAATATTTACTTCATTTAGAGATGACACTATTGATTTAAATAGTCTGTCTTTTGTAGGAAGGGCCCTATTAAATTTAGCACTAAGTAAAAATTCAATATTCATAAAATTTATATATACATATTATAATATTATATATAATAACATTTTTTATTAATATATCAATATACATTTTGTGCTGTTTTGTTATTGAGCTATAAAATTGAATTTAAAAGAATAATTTAAAAAATTTAAAATAGTTTCGCTTTTTCTAAATCATAAACGAAAGCTAAAAAGATTGATGAAATCCGTAAAGAGAAGGCTGTAAAAATTTGATAATATATTTATAACAATAAATGCATTAAGAAAATATAATTGTTTCATATAAAAGTATTATCCTATTTTTGTATTGACAAAGTTAATATTTTGTAGTAAAATCAATTACTATAAAAAGAAAGTAGGAAAATAATGAATAAATTTAAGAAACATAATAAACCTCTTATTCTTTGGGAGTGTTAAATTATTATTTATTCATTAATTATAGTTTAGCAATTTAAAAGCTCCCTTAAAATACAGGGGGCTTTTTTATTTGAATATAATACAATAAAAAAATAGGAGCTGCTTAAAAATGGAACATTACGGTTTATTTGGTATTATACCGCCGCTTTTGGCTATAATACTCGCCCTTCTCACAAAAGAGGTAATTATCTCTTTAACGGTTGGTATACTTTCTGGTACTTTAATACTTGCACACGGCAACATCTTTACTGCTATTACTATATTTACAGATAAAGTTGCTGCTATGACTGGAGATTCTTGGAATGTAAGAATACTTTTGTTTTGTGCTTTGCTTGGTGCATTTGTCAGCATGCTATCAAAAACAGGTGCTACTAAGGCTTTTGGATTATGGGCTAGTAAATACCTTAAAACTAAAAAGAGTGTATTAATATTTACTTGGTTTTTCGGACTTATTATATTTATAGATGATTATTTTAATAGTCTTTCTGTGGGTACTGTAATGCGTCCTGCTTTCGATGAAAAAAAGATTTCGAGGGCTAAACTTGCATATATATTAGATTCTACTGCTGCTCCTGTTTGTATACTTGCACCTATATCTACTTGGGTTGTAACGGTAATGAGCTATATTAGGGATTCTGAGGGCTTTGAATCTTTGAATACGAGCGAGTTTATTTTCTTTATAAAGATGATACCTTATTCGGTTTATCCGCTTTTAGCTTTAGCTTTTGTAGTATTAATTTCTTTGTTTTTTAAAGATTTCGGCCCTATGAAAAGAAGCGAAGATGATGCGGCTAACGGCAAATTATTTAATGAAGAATTGTATGGTGCTTGTCCTGGTAATTTAGAGACTATATCTGGAGACAGTGCTAAATGGTATGATATGGTTATAGCGATAGTTGTATTAATATTAGCTTGTATAGCAATGTTCCCTACAACAACATATATGGGCTTAATTGGTTCTGACGGCATAGAAACTTTATCACAGGCCTTTAACAGCACTACTATTACAAATGCTTTCATACAAACAGATGCTTCTAAGGCTTTATTTTACGGAGCTGTTATTTCGCTTATGATAATGTATATTTATTATGTGGCAAGAAAACTTTTAAGTGTACGTTCTGCAGGTAATGCCATAATGGAAGGCATAAAATCTATGGTTCCTGCTTTGGTGGTATTAGCTTTAGCTTGGACTATTGGTAATGTTATTAAATCATCTCCTGAAGAGGGCGGTTTAGGTTTAGCTTCTTTCCTATCAGAGGTTGTTAAAGGCGGCGGTTTCCCTCTTTGGCTGCTTCCTGCTATTGGTTATTTGCTTGGATGTGTTATCGCTTTCTCTACTGGAACAAGCTGGGGTACTTTTGCTATACTTATTCCTATAGTAATACCTATTGCTACTGGTCTTGCTAATGCTAATGGTTATACAGGAGATCAGCTTTTGAATGTACTTCTTATTAGTGTGGGTTCTTTAGTTTCCGGAGCTGTATTTGGAGACCACTGCTCTCCTATATCCGATACTACAATACTTTCTTCTACTGGAAGCAACTGTCCTTTACTTGAACATGTAAGCACACAGCTTCCTTATGCAAGTTTGGTAGCTATTGCTTCTTTTATAGGTGTTATAGTAGGCGGTATTACTTTGAATCCTTTATTGGCTTTATTAACAGGTTTTGTAATTATGTGTATAATGGCAGTATTTGCTCCGAAATTTTATGACAAAAAAAATTATTAATAATATAAAAAATTAATAGTTTCTATTTGTAAAAATAATAATCCCTTGATATTTAATATTAAGGGATTTTTAGTATATTAAAACTAATAAAAATAAAATATATTGAATTTTTTTCACAAATCTATATAATTAAAAATAATTATTTGATTATAATAATTCAATTTTAGTATTAAATTGGAGGATTTTTTTAATGAGTTCTATAGAAGAGTTAGAAAAAAAAGCTAAAAAATGCAGACAAATATTTCTTCAGATGGTGTATGATGCAAAAGGAGTAGCACATGTAGGCGGTTCATTATCTGCTATGGATATGGCCGTTGCTGTATACGACAAATATATCACCGATTTTAAAGACCCTAATAGAGTACGTTTTGTGTTATCTAAAGGGCATGTAGTTGTTATGCAATATGCAATATTGGCAAATGCTGGTATTATACCTATGGAAGAATTAAAAACTTTAAAGCATACTAACACTCGTCTTCAAGGACACCCAGATATTAATAAAGTACCAGAAACAGAAATGAACACTGGACTTTTAGGACAGGGCTTGGCTGTTGCTATGGGTATGGCTTATGCAAGAAAGTTTAATAATAACAATAATAAAATATTCGCTTTATGCGGCGATGCTGAGCTTCATGAAGGGCAGATTTGGGAAACTGTTCAGCAGGCTGCTCATTTCAAATTAGATAATTTAGTAGCTATTATAGATAATAACGGACTCTCTTCACATGACCCTGTTAATGAAGTTATTAATTTAGGTTCTTTGGAAGATAAGTTTAGCAGCTTTAATTGGAATGTTATCAGCGTAAAAGATGGCAATAATATGAAAGATGTTGTTGAGGCATTGGATAAATTGGATAAATTAAGCGGAAAACCTGTTGCTATTATAATGAAAACAGTAAAAGGTAAAGGTATTTCTTTCTTGGAAAATAACCCTAATTGCCACTCTTTAGCTATAAACGATAAAGATTATGAGCAAGCAAAAAAAGATTTAGATATGTAATAAAAAGGAATAATATTTATGATAAACATAGAAAAAACTTCTGCTCCTAGAGCAATAATAGGAAAACATTTAACTAGTCTAATAGAAAAAAATAATAAGATAATAGTAATAGATAATGATTTAGGAACATCAACATCTTCTTATGATGTAACAAAAACTTTTCCAAAAAATTATTGGGAATTGGGTATTGGCGAGCAGAGTTCTTTGAGTGCTGCTACAGGTTTGGCTTTAGAGGGAATGTATCCTGTATATGTTAATTTTGCCATATTTGCAAGCGGTACAGTTTGGACTCAAATTAGACAAGCAGCTTATGCAAATGTTAATCTTAAAATCATAGCTACGCACCCTGGTTTAGATGCAGGTCCTGACGGCGCAAGCCATCAAGCTACACAAGATATGGCTATAATGCGTTGTATACCTAATATGAATATACTGCTCGCTCTTGATGAAAATGATGCTAAATCTGCAATTAGTTATGCTTTAAATAAAAAAGGTCTCTATTATATTAGAATATCAAGAGAAACTGTACCTATTATCTATAACTCTCCTGAAGAGGCTAATTTCGATATTACAAATAAAGAAATAGCTAAAACTGGCGATGATGTGGCTTTATTTTTTGACGGCTCTTCTTTTGAACAGGCTATTGAAGCTGTTAATTTATTAGAAAAAAATAATATTACTTACCGCTTAATACATGTTCGTTCTTTAAAGCCTTTAGATACTAAAAACATTATAGAAAATGCTAAGAAAGTAAAATGTGTTGTTACTTTAGAAAATCATAGTATTATAGGCGGTTTGGGAAGTGCTGTGGCTGAAGTACTCGCAGAACATAAAGATGCTGCTCCTTTAAAAATAGTAGGATGTAAAGATTCTTTCAGCGAATCTGGTAAGTCTAATGAATTAAAATTAAAATATGGTGTATCAGCAGAGAATGTTCTTAATAAAGTTAAAGAAGTAATTAAATAATTATTTTTAATAATAATCAGCATATCAAAAGGGCATCATATAATATTTTATTGATGCTCTTTTTTATACTTTTTTACTATATATATTAAATATTTGTTTTTTATAAGATACAAAAAATTAATATATATTGACTTGCAAAGTTAATTATATCATAGTATTATATTAAAAAAATATTATGTTAATTGGTGTATAATGATTACTAAAGATAAAACTATAAAAAAGAAAAAATCGAAGCTTAAAAAGTTTTTAATAAGTGCATTTATTATTATACTTTTGATTTCTGCTGCAGGCGGTATAATACTTAGTTTATATGTAGGAAATATATATAAAGATTGGGTTTCTAAAAGAGATCAAAGTATGGCTATGCTTGAGGAATATTACAATATAATAGTAATAAGAGGAAATGAAAAAAGAATAAGATATTTTAACCCTCTAAATCCTTTTGGAGATTCTCCGCCTACAAAGATTTATGACAAGAACAATATACTTATAGGGGAATATATGCCTCCGGCTTATGAGGTTGTAAATGTAGACGATATTAATCCTCTATTAGAAAAAACACTGCTTTTAATGGAAGATCAAAAATTTTATTCGCATAAGGGAATAAATTATTTCAGGTCTGCATATTTAGCTGTAAAAACTATACTCACAAGAAAAATAACAGGAGGAGGTTCTACCCTCACACAGCAATTAGCAAAATTATTATTTACAAAAAGTGAAAGAACAATAGAGAGAAAGTTATTTGAAATGTTTGCGGCAAGAGAGATAGAGGCTAAATACACGAAAAAAGAAATACTTGCTATGTATTTTAATACTGTTTATTTGGGTGATGGAAATTATGGTTTTGAGGCGGCTGCTAATTATTATTTTCAAAAGCCTTTAAGGCAATGCAGATTATTAGAATTTGCCATAATGGTTGGAATGCTTCCTAACCCTACATACTACTCTATAGTAAATAATCCCGACAACAGCAGAAAAAAAGTTGAACAAATTTTATCAAGACTTGTTAAAAATAAAGTTATAGACGAAGAAACTAAAAAGGGAGAATTAGAATTATTCGACCAAAAATACACAAACATCAGCAAACAGGTAAAAGGCGCTCAATGGAAAATGACTGTAAATAGAACACCCTATGCTAATGAATATGTGAGGCAAGAACTTCTAAACTATTTCAATAAAGATGAGCTTGCTTTGTCTGGGCTTAAAATATACACAACAATAAATGAAAGATATTATAGAGTGGCAGATGCTGTAATGAAAGAAAAAATAAGAAATCTTCAAGCATCTACTTCCAACAGAAGCTATCAAGGAGCAATGGTTTCCATAGACCCAAAAACAGGCGGCATACTTGTAATGATAGGCGGAGACGGATACACTTTACAAAATCAGTTTAATAGGGCAGTACAGGCAAAAAGACAAATAGGGAGCGTAATAAAACCTTTTATATATTTGTATGCATTTGAAGGCGGTGCTCAGCCTTTTTCTACTATGCTTGACACCAATTACAGCTATCCTCAAGGGCCTGGTAAGCCGGCATATTCTCCAAGAAACTTTAATAGAAGATATATGGGGGAAATTACTTTAGAAACTGCCCTAACAAAATCTATTAATACTGTTGCTGTGAAATTATTAAATGATATCGGACTTACTTATTTTGTTGATCATGCAAGAGAGTTTTTTGGAAATGATGCATATATACCAAATGCATTATCTATTGGTTTGGGTACTATAGAGATGAGTCCTTTAGATTTGGCTACTGCTTACGGAGGACTTGCTAATAATGGCACAAGATACAATAATTATATAGTAGATAAAGTAATAGATATAGACGGAAATGAATTAAGCGTAACTGCTCTTGCAGATAGAACTCCAAAAAAAATAAGTTCAACTTCGCAAGCATCATATTATTTTTTAAACTCCACTCTTCAAAAAGTAATAGCTCCCGGAGGCACAGCATACAGAAGTGCTAATACTTATGGTTTTCAAAGTCCTTCCTATTCTGCTAAAACAGGTACTACAAGCGAACACAGAGATAACTGGTTTGTTGCGTATAATGATGAGATTGTAACTGTTGCTTGGATTGGAAGCGATAGAAACGATGTTCTTCCAAACAATGTTACAGGAGGAGCTACTACTGCTTTGGCTACATTTCAATATTTAGATGCTATTACTCCTATAAATAAAAGAGAGTTCCATTGGAAAGTGCCTGAAGATGTATTTATTGTAGAGATTTGTCAGGATTCAGGACTTCCTAGAAATCATACATGCGTTAATACTATTCCTCTTACTGTAGGCGGAAATATTGACCTTAGCACTCAATGTAATATTGACCATATAAGAAGCGGTACTACAAGAAATAACAATAATAATAATACAGCCAATATGGAAGATGAAGAAGAAGAATATTATTATGCACCGTTAGATGAAAATAATGATTATACAAATGAAAAAAATAATACAGAAAATAATAATATTTATACACTTCCAGAAGAAGTAATATATGACCCCACTGTAGGTAATATAAGAAGCTAAATATTATAACTTGAATGTATTGATATATATTCCTGACTTATATCTGTAAAATAATAATAGTCTTCAAACTTTGTATTATATCCGCAATCTAATATTATATGATGCTCGTTTTTATCTTTATTCAAACTATTATTTAACATTTTTAATTCATCTGGATTTTCATTTATTTTGCCGTTTTTATAAATATTAATATTATCCACTATTATTGACATCTTATCTATATTAACATTCATATTTCCTATAGTTGATAATATCTTTTGATAATTTATTTCATTTGATATAAATAAAATCTTTACAAGAGTAGACTCTGAGATTCTTTTTGCTGTTTCTAAGGCATCTTTTTGAGTCTTTGCTCTTTTCACAGATACCATAATAGTCTTACTTATACCCTCACCGTCTAATAATATCATCTTCGATATAACAGCACATATCTCTTCCAATTTCTGCTGTAAGCTTAAAAATAACTTTTTATTTTTTTCATTGACAGCTTTATTTTCTAATGAACCGTTTGCCATTATTAAAGCCATATCATTTGTTGACGTTTCTCCGTCTATTGATATTCTGTTTAATGTATGCTCTACTGCATATTTGAAAGCTTTATTTAATGCCTTCTTTTCTATATTTAAATCTGTAAATATAAATAATAATACAGTAGCCATATTAGGATGAACTATTGAACTTCCTTTAGCTATTGCCAAAAAATTTGCTGTTTTGTCTTCTATTTGTAATTGTGTTTTATATATTTTATCTATTCTGTCTCTGGTTTGAATTGCTTTAATAATATTTTCATCAAAGCCTGTTTTTAACTTAGAATTAGTAATAGCATTTTTTATCTTTTCTGCTTCTAAAGGAATTCCTATAATACCAGTAGATGCCATCATTATATTTTCTTTTTTACACTTAAAAATATTACTAGAATGCTTAGCTATATCTAAAACATCTTGATAGCCTTTTTTGCCAGTGAGAGCATTTGCTGACTTACTATTTACTATTAATAATTCAATTTTATTTTTGTCATTATTTTTAGAGAATTCTATAGGGGCTGCCTGCAATTTATTTTGTGTATATAAAGCAGATACTGTGCTTGGAAATTCACTTTTTATTATAGCAAGATCATAATCATTATTTTTTAATCCTGCCTTTACTGCCGCAGAGGAAAATCCCTTAGGCATATCATACATTAAATAAATCCTCCTCTTCAGGATCAGAATCGTCTTCTATCTTTTTCACTTTTCTATTTTCGTAATTTATTCTTTTTCTCACAAAAAGTTTAGTACCCTTAGAACTCTTCCTCTCCTGTATAATGCCGAATGTACCTGAACCTAAATAAACTATCTTATCATTCTCTTCCATTTCTTCTTCATTATTATTTTTTATCTCTTTTAAAATACATTCAAAATGTGCTAACTTGTTTGTAGCATTATGTGTTATTGCTTCTTCAGGAATATATATAGGCTTATTACAGATAGGGCATATAGATTTCTCAGAAGGGTCTTTCATTTTATTACTGAGATATATCTTTTCATACTCTTCTATAGTTTTCTTGTTTCTATATTGATTATGATTATTTTTTCTTCTATTATTGTATGAATTATCTTTTTTTTTCTTATTAAAGTTATTATAATTTTTATATGTATTATTATTTCTTTCTGCCATTAAAAAACCTGTGAATAAGCAATATTAATAAAATATATTAATATTGCTTTTTATATTATCAATCTTCATCATCAAAATCATCATCGTAATCGTCGTCATCATCATAATCGTCATCAAAGTCATCATCATCATCAAAGTCGTCATCGAAATCATCATCAAAATCTAAATCATCATACTCTTCATCATCGTCATATTCTTCATCGTCGTCATAATATTCTTCATCATCATCGAAATCATCGTCAAAGTCATCATCATCGTCATCAAAGTCATCATCGAAATCATCGTCAAAATCGTCATCATCATCATAATCATCATCATCAAAATCTTCTTCTTCATCACCATAATCATATTCATCATCATCAAATTTAGCAAAGTATCCATTTAATATTTCTATAATATTAAAAAAACTAAGATATTCTAATTTTTCCATATTTACTCCATTTTATCGTAATTTTAAGGCTATCATAATACAATACTTTTTTTTGTCAAGTAGTTTTTTATAAATTATACCTCATTATATAAAAACTTAATATATTATTTTTTATGATATCATATATTTTCGTATAAATTTCAAATCTCTTAATATTAAAAAACATAAAAAAGCCCCCATTCAAAATAAATATAATGAGGACTTTTGCATTTAATTATCAAACATATTATTCTTTAATAAACTTTTTAAAATCAGCAACTTTCTCCTTAGCAACCGCAAGTCTCTTATCTTTGCTTTCTTTTACGCAAACTTCAAAATAGAATTTGATTTTCGGCTCAGTACCAGAAGGTCTTATAGTTATTTTTGTCTTGTCAGAAAGTATATACTGAAGTACATTAGATTTTGGAAGAGTAATATCATTTATTTTCTTGCCGCTATTGTCATAAACTTCTTTTTTCTCATAATCGCTTATGCTTACAACTTCAACACCAGAAATCTCTTTAGGAAGATTGTTTCTGTAATAAGTCATCAAATCAGCTATAGCCTTAGCTCCGTCAGCACCTTTTTTAGTGATAGAAATAGTCTCTTCATAGAAGTAGCCATATTTCTCATAAATGCTCTCTAAATAATCAGCTAAAGTCATATTATTATCTTTACAATAAGCAAGCACTTCGGCAAGCATCAAACAAGAACTAACACCGTCTTTATCACGTACATTAGAGTTAATACAATATCCAAAACTCTCCTCAAAACCAAATAAATATGTGCCGTCCTTTGTTCTTTCTATAATATCAGCAATCCATTTAAAACCAGTAAGTACATCATAAAGCTTAACATTGTTAGCATCAGCAATAGCCCTTGCAAGCTCGGTAGTAACTATAGTTTTTACAATATACGGATTTTTAACATTCTTTTTATTTGTGATGAGATAATAAGCTATAATAGAGCCTATTTGGTTTCCAGTAAGGTACATATAAGAACCGTCTTTAGTAAGCAAAGCACAGCCCATTCTGTCGCAGTCAGGGTCAGTACCCATAACAAGCTCGGCACCAATCTCTTTGGCCTTATTAACAGCGATTTGTAATGCTTCTGGATTTTCTGGGTTAGGCGATTCAACAGTAGGGAAGTTTCCATTAGGCGGCTGAGCACCTTCTAAAGTTGTTAAATTAGTAAATCCAGCCTTTCTCAAAGCCATAGGAACCATTTTATAACCAGAACCGTGAATAGGAGTATAAACTATCTTTATATCATGATGCTTTTTAATAATATCAGGATTAACTAAATAACCCATTAAATCATTCATATATTTATCTTCAATATCTTTTCCTATAAGTGTAACTTTTGAAGCATCTCCCATTTTTACATCTTCAGGCTTAACTTTTAATACTTCATCTATTATGTTTTTATCATGAGGAGGTATAACTTGAGCACCGTCAGTCCAATAAACTTTATAACCATTATACTCTTTAGGGTTATGACTTGCAGTAACAACAATTCCTGCAATACAGCCTAAACTTCTAACAGCATAAGAAAGAAGTGAAATAGGATGAATATCATCATATAAATAAACACTTATACCATTTGAAGAAAGTATCTCAGCAGCAGCCTTTGAAAATACATCAGAATTATTTCTTGAATCATAACCTATAGCAACTTTATAATTACTTGAGCCTTGTTTAAGTATATAGTTAGCTAACCCTTGAGTAGCAACCCCAACAGTATATTTATTCATTCTGTTAGTACCAACTCCCATTATCCCCCTAAGGCCGCCTGTACCAAACTCTAAATCTCTATAAAAAGCATCTGTTAATTCTTTTTCATTACCCGCATCCAATAATGCCCTAATTTCTTTTTTTGTATCTTCATCATAAGAACCATTAAGCCAAGAATTAATTCTATCTTGTACATTTTTTTCCATAAGTTATTACACCTCTAAATTTTTATATTTTCTAATTTTAATATTATATTTAAAGTATATTATATAAAAACCATATAATCAAGTAAAATGTTTATATTATTTTCATGCAAAATAAAAAAGAGAGCCTATATAATTCTATAAGCTCTCTATTTATTATATTTCTTATTAAAATATTTTTTAATTATTAGGCATAGGAGTTTTATATTTTATTTTATCAGTCCAATTATAACCTAAGAATTGTTCCCATTGCTCTTTCATTCTTGGATCTGCCGGCTCATCTACATTAGGTAAATATAGATTCTTAGGATTAGTAGAAATTCCAAATACATTACCCACACATTTTATAACATCAGAACTTGTACCTAAATACTCAACATCTGATAATGAAATACAATCTGTAAATATATCTGCTCCCATTATACCCAATTGTGTTAAACTGCTTGGCAAAGATATACTTGAAAGTGAAGTGCATCCATAAAAAGCTATATGGTCAATAGATTGGATTTCGTTATTAAAATTAACATTTTTTAACTTATTACATCCGCCAAAAACAAATCTTTCTATAACTTTAAATTTTTCTGGGAAAGTAATCTCTTCTAATGAGATACAATAAGTAAAAGCACTGCTTTTTATAGTTAATAATCCGTCAGGAAGTACAATTTTATTTAAACTAGAACAATTATAAAAAGCTTGTTCATATAATATAGTTATTTTTGTATCCTTCAAATTAGCTTCTTGTAAATTTAGACAATTTGCAAATGCCCCTAATCCTATTTTTGTCAATGAAGAAGGGAAATTGATCATTGCTAATTTTTTAGCATCTTCAAAAGCATTATCTCCTATACTTGTTAAAGTATCTGGCAATTTTACGGAATTTAAATATTCATTTCCCTTAAAAGAACTATTAGGTATTTCTGTAATAGTAGTTTCACTTAAATCTAACAATATTCCTTCAGCATAAGCATTCTTATTTATAACTGTATTAATCTTTTCTATAGCATTATTCTGTTTTATCTCTTCTTCACTGCCTTTAACAAAAGCAGCATATTTACTATATTTTTCATAATATTTTTGAATCTTATTTCCTATTTCTTCTTCACTGTCAGTAGCTACTATGATAAACTCTTCTTCAGGCTGCGGTTCTGGGTTAGGATTTGGCTCTGGTTCTGGGGTTGGTGTTTCATCTATTATAGGAGCATCCGGATCTTCTGGCGGAGTACCTAATGAATCTAAATTAGGACGTGTTACTGCCCTTCTGCAAGATATAATTAATATAAATATCATAAATAAAAAGAGTAACTTCTTAAACATAATAAACCTCTTATATAATAGAAAACCTATGAAATGTAAATTTGTAATTTATTCTACTAAATATTTCTTTAAATATAACAAAAAATCAATAAAAAAGAGTACATTTTATTGATTTTTTTGTTCTATAGTGTATTATTAATAATAAGAATATGTATATACTTCTATGATTTTAATATATTAATAAAGTGATAGCCCTATAGTTCTTATAGGGCTAATTATTTGCTTCTTTTATTTGAAGACTTTGTATTCTTTTTTAGTGATTTTTTATTTGATGCAGATTTTTTTACTGGTTTTAATTTATTTTCTTTACTAATACTTTTTTTTGAAACAGATTTTTTTATAGATGTCTTTTTAGAAACTAATCTTTTTTTCTTAGGTTTAGCCTTAGCCCATTTAGATTTATCATGCTGCTTTTTCTCTTCTTTTTTTACTTCTTTTTCAGCATCTTTTAGAAAATCTTCTTCATTAAATTCTTCATCTATTGAATTAACAGCATTATTAGAAAATAAAGACTCTATCTCTTTGAGTTTTTTATCTTTCTGCTTAAAGAAAAACTCTATCTCTTTTTTTGTTAAATCTCTAATATGCCCAGCCTCTAAAGTACCAGATATATCATCATATTTGCTCACACACCCAACAGATATTCTCTCCAAATCAATAACTTTATAACCCAAATAATCAAATATCTTTCTTATCTCTCTGTTTTTACCTTCGTTTATAGTAAGGCGAATCTTGCTTTGCACTCTTCCTTTTGAAAGGATTTTAAATTTAAATGGAGAGTATGTAACATTTTTTATAGTGATGCCGCCGCTTGCTTTTAATAGGGCTTCAGAGTCTATTTTTCCATTAACAGTAACATCATAAACCTTTAATATTTCATAAGATGGGTGCGTAATAATATTTGCAAACTCACCGTCATTTGTAATAATCATAATTCCTCTAGATTCAGAGTCGAGCCTTCCCGCATAAAAAAGCCTCTCTTTAATTCCCTTAAAAAACTCTGTAATAATTCTTCTTCCGGGTAAATATTTAGTAGTGCTTACAACCCCCAAAGGCTTATATAAAGCCATATATCTTTTATTTTGTCTTTCTATAAGATTTCTGTCTATTGAAACACTGTCAGTTTCTTTAACTCTATAAGCAGGGTCTAATATTACCTGATTATTTACTCTCACCCTTCCAGACATTATAGCCTTCTCGCAATTTCTTCTGCTTGCAAAACCCGATTCTAATATAACTTTAACAAGTCTTGTATTTTCTTTATTTGTCTTATTATCCATTTTTACTCTCTAATGTATATATGCATTGGATTTTATTTGAAATAAGTGAATATTAATAAAATATAAAAAAGCTCCGCTTTAGCCGTATACGACAAAAATGCACCTAACTTTATCGTTAGGTGGGTTCCTCTGAAACATGACCTTGATTTCTCTATACCATATCGCGATAATGGCGAGCCTATCATTAATGCTTCGCTCTAGATCCCGTTAGCATTAAATTATAGTGGTGCAAAAATGTCATCGCTTCACGAACTAAGCAGAGTAATATTAATATAAAGTCTTTTTTATTATTTGTCAATAGTATGTATTTTTTAATGAATTATACTATTTATTAATAATTATTTTTTCATAACAGATTCTTTCACATCTTTAATAACAGCATCAGTAATATCAAAATTTCTATCTGCATAAAGAATAGCATACTCAGTTCTTTCAAGAATTAAAGTATAACCTTCTTTTTTTACTATGCCAAGAAGTGATGAAGCAACCTGTCTTTTAACTTGTCCTCTTAAAGAATTATCTCTCGGATTAGTATTAATTTCTGTATTGTTAGTTTCTGACGACATATCTCTGTTATTTTGCTCTTCCATCTTTAATTTTAGATTCTCAACAAAAACTTCATCTTTAGTAACCTCTTTCACAACTCTATCCAAATCAACATAACCAACCTTAGTAAGCCTATATGACTGAGTAAAAACTCTCGGGCTTATTATAGATATAGCTAAAAAAGACAAAAACATTAAGCCAAAAATATAATATTTTTTCATAATTTATTTTCTCCTTTTATGTTTTACTGACAAATTATTTA
>CAKVCJ010000016.1 GCA_934725655.1 uncultured Brachyspira sp. | reverse complement strand
GGTTCTTTTATACCAATACCGAGTAGGTGCCTATCGGCAAAAGAACTGGGGTGCGGGGCAAAGCCCTGCAAATAACTAAAATAAATAAAGTTAAAATTTTCAGTATATTCTGAAATAACTATATTTTTTATATAAGTTTTTTTATTCAACTTTTTCCCGCCGCAAAAAGTTGCAAAAAATGCAAACGTTTTTACTTTATATGTTGGAATATGTATTAATATAAAATAATACCAATATTTTTAGCTAAAAAATGCAGTTCTTTTGGTTCTTTTATACCAATAAAAGAACTGAGGTTCGGGGCAAAGCCCCAATTATAAATTTAAAATACTAAAAAATTAAACAGTACAACTATTTATTAGTTAAGTTTTGAAACAAGTAAAATATACAAAAAACAATATAGATATTTATTAATTTAATTTTGAAACAAGTCTAATGATTTTAGTATATATATATTATTTAATAATTGAGTTTATGATATTGTAAAAAAGATATTATTAAGTTATGATTTGCAGATTATTGGGGGTATATATTATGGCACTTTTTAAAACAAGCAGAAGTAATTGAAAACGTTGAGAAGTGAGTATCTCAAATAACTGATTCAAGAAATATTTATGATATAATTATTTAGTTTAGAAATATTTTTAATAAAAAAGAGGAAATAAATGAGCAATATAAAATGGGCAGAAAACAAATTACCTAAAACTGATGATAAAAAATCACAAATAATGTCTATTGAAGAAGTAAACAGAGCAAGAAGATTTCATCAAAGTTTTCCGCAATATACTCAAACACCATTAATAGAATTAAAAGAAATGTCAAAATATTTAGGTTTGGGAGCCATAAAAGTAAAAGATGAATCATATAGATTTTCTCTTAATTCATTTAAAGTATTAGGCGGTTCCTATTCTATTGCTAAATATATATCACAAAAAATAGGAAAAGATTTAAGCGAGTTACCTTATGAAGTACTCATTTCAAAAAAATTAAAAGAAGAATTTGGACAGGCTGCATTTTTTACAGCAACAGACGGCAATCATGGACGAGGCATTGCTTGGGCAGCCAACAAATTGGGGCAGAAATCGGTGATTTTTATGCCTAAAGGTACAACAGAGACAAGATTAAAAAATATACAATCTGAAGGGGCTTTAGCTACTATAGAAGAGTGCAATTATGATGAATGTGTTAGAATGGCGGCTAAGGCTGCTTCTGAAGTTAAAAATAGTGTAGTTGTACAAGATACTGCTTGGGAAGGCTATGAGGAGATACCTTCTTGGATTATGCAAGGCTATGGAACTATGGCATTGGAGGCAGATGAGCAATTTGGAGAGAGGCCTACGCATATATTTATACAGGCTGGGGTTGGTTCTTTGGCTGGTGCTATTATTGGATATTATTCAAATAAATATAAAGATAATCCTCCTATAATGATAGTAGTAGAGGCGTTGAAAGCTGCTTGTTTTTATAAGAGTGCTTTGGCAGGCGATGGGAAAATGGTAAAAGTAGAGGGTGATTTGGATACTATTATGGCGGGGCTTGCTTGCGGAGAGGGAAGCAGTATTGCTTGGGATATACTTAAAAATCATGCTGATTATTTCATAGCGGCTAAAGATATAGTTGCTGCGAGGGGTATGAGGATGTTAGCTGCTCCTTTAAAAGGCGATTTACAAATAATATCGGGAGAATCTGGTGCTGCTGCTTTTGGAGTTTTGGCTACTATAATGCTTAATGATGAATATGTTGAATTAAGAAAAAAATTAAAACTTGATGTTAATGCTAAAGTATTACTATTTAGTACGGAAGGCGATACAGACCCTATTAGATTTAAAAATATAATTTGGGAAGCAAAAGAAAAATAATATAAAAATAATTTATTATGTAAAAATAATTATTGCTTAATTACTTGAATATATTTGAAAAATTTATATACTAATATTAGTTATGAATAATAGTATAGAATATATATGTAATCATATTTTAAAAATTATTCAATCTCCAGTTAGAATTTTTGATTTATCCAATACATTAGAAAAAATTATAGGTATTAAATCTTGTATAGAAGATTTGCTTGATGAAAATTTAAAAAACTTTTTGCTTAATAATGCAAATAAAAACTATCCTATTTTAAATATTGATAAAGATAATATAGTCTATTGCTGTATTTATCTCATTGATAAGAAAATCATTATAGGCCCAAATTGTTTAGACAAAACTTATAAAAATTTAAATAAAAAATATGATAATATATTTGAAATACCATTAGATATCTTTTGTGAGGAGATATTATTTATTCATAATTTATATAATAATACTGAAATATCTTATGATGAAATGCTTATAAAAAATTTTATTAATGAAGAGTTATTACATAAAATAAATAAAGAAATTACAGATACCTATATAAATACTTATTCAAATAATACTTTTCATAACCCTTATGATAGGGAATTGCGTATATTAGAAAGCATTAGAAATGGGGATTTGAATAATTTAAAACAGAGTTTAGATGAGAAGTTTATAGGGCAATATGGTGTAATGGCTAAAGATAAGATACGTTCTTGTAAGAATGTTGCTATATGTCATATATGCTTATCGAGCCGAGCTGCTATAGAAGGAGGTATTTCATCCGAGATAGCTTTTTCTATTTGCGATAATTTCGTTAGGCGATTAGAAGATACTGATAAAATAGAGCATATACAGTCTATAGAAAAAGAAGCGCAGTTCTATTTTGCTCAATTTGTACATAATGAAAAAAATAATGAATATATAGACAATAAAAATTATTTAATAAATCAATGTAAGGAAATAATAATAAAAAATATTAATAAGAAAATAGTTGTAAAAGATATAGCTAAAAAGCTTTACACTAATTCAGAGTATCTTTCAAGGGTATTCAGCAAACAAGAAGGAATAACAATAAAGGATTATATACAGCGGGAGAAGATACAATTTTCAAAAAACATGCTGATTTATTATAAATATTCATTTGGTGAAATAGCACAATATTTTTCTTTTTATTCTCAAAGTCACTATATAAAAATATTTAAAAAATGGACAGGTACTACGCCGAAGAAGTTTAGAGATGAATATGCTATAAAAAAACACAATTAATTATTATAAAAAATAGATATAAATAAATCAAATTTGTAGTATAAAAGTAATAATTATAGTATATAAGTATGATGTTTTTCATATAATTTAAATATAAATAAATACTTTGGGGGCTTAATATGATAAAAAAATTATCTATTATTCTTTGTTCTTTCGTATTCTTTATAATTTCTTGTTCTGGAGGAAATGAAAGCAGCGGCGATAAACTTTTAGTAGGTGTTGCTATGCCTACACAATCATCAGAAAGATGGATAAATGATGCTGCTAATATGAAAGCTAATTTAGAGAAATTAGGTTATGCTGTAGATATTCAATTTGCAGAAGATGATGTTCAAACACAAGTATCACAAATAGAAAATTTCATAGCTAAGGGAGTAAATTGCTTAGTAGTAGCTTCAGTAGATTCTCAAGCATTAGTAAATGTTTTGGATCAGGCAAAAAATAATGGTATACCAGTAATAGCTTATGATAGATTATTAATGGATACAGATTCAGTTTCATATTATGCTACATTTGATAATAAAGGTGTAGGAACTAAAATAGCTGAGTATATAGTAAAAGCAAAAAATTTAGAAACAGCTAAACAAGAAAATAGAAGTTATACTATAGAATTCTTTATGGGTTCACCGGATGATAACAATGCTCTTTTCTTATACAATGGTATAATGGAAGTTTTACAGCCATATCTTGATAATGGTGTATTAGTTTGTAAAACTAAAAGAACAAGCTTCCAAGATACTTGTATATTAAGATGGTCTCAAGAAACAGCACAGCAATGGGCAGAAAACTATCTTTCTGGCTACTATAACAATCAAAAATTAGATATAGCTTGCAGTGCTTTTGATGGTTTTGCTTATGGTATTCGTTCTGCTTTAGAGGCTTCTGGTTATCAGGTTGGCAAAGACTGGCCAATAATAACAGGACAGGATGCAGATTTGATGGCTATAAAGAATATTATTTCAGGACATCAAACTATGACTATATTTAAAGATACAAGAATATTGGCTGAGAAATGTGCTAGTATGGCAGATGCTGTATTGAAAGGCGGAGAACCAGAAATAAATGATACTACTCAATATAATAATAATGTAAAAGTAGTACCTACTTATTTATGCGAACCTATTGCTGTTGATAAAGATAATTATCAGACAGTAATAGTTGATAGCGGATATTATACAAAAGAACAACTTCAAATTAATTAATATTCTTAATTGATTAAAGGAGGACATTCATATGGATGATAATTATATTCTAGAGATGGAAAATATTACTAAAGAATTTTCATCTGTAAAAGCACTTAATAATGTTAACTTAAAAGTAAAAAAGGGTGAAATACATGCTTTATGCGGAGAAAATGGGGCTGGTAAATCAACACTTATGAATGTTCTCTCTGGAGTTTACCCTCATGGCAGTTATACAGGAAAGATATACTATAATGGAGAGGAATGTAAATTCAAAAATATTAGAGACAGTGAGCATAAGGGTATAGTAATAATACAGCAGGAACTTGCATTGATTCCTTATCTATCAATAGCTGAAAATATATTTTTAGGAAATGAACAAATTTCTTTTAAGGGTGTTATTGATTGGAATAAGACTAGAGAAAAAGCTATTGAAATGCTTAAAGTTGTTGGCTTAGAAAATGAAAATGTAATGGACCCTATTTATACTATAGGTGTCGGCAAACAGCAATTAGTTGAAATATCTAAAGCTTTAGCAAAAAAAGTAGAACTTTTAATATTAGATGAGCCTACAGCATCTCTTAATGATAAAGAAAGTATGAATCTATTAGAAATTATCAAACAGCTTAAAAATGAAGGTATTACTTGTATCATTATATCTCATAAATTAAATGAAATAAGTTATATAGCAGATTCAATTACTATTATTAGAGATGGTCAGAGCATACAAACATTGCATAAGGGTAAGGATAATTTTGATGAGGATACTATAATAAAAGGAATGGTTGGAAGAGAGTTAACAAATAGGTATCCGAAAAGAGAAAATCCTCAAATAGGAAAAGTAATATTTGAGATAAATAATTGGAATGTATTTAAAGGCAGTAAACATGTTTTAAAGGATATATCTTTAAATGTTAGGGCTGGAGAAGTAGTTGGCATAGCAGGTTTAATGGGCAGCGGCAGAACTGAGCTTGCTATGAGTATTTTTGGAAGAACTTATGGGGATCGTATTAGCGGCAACATGAAGATACATGAAAAAGAGGTTTTTATAAAAAGTGTTAAGGAGGCTATAGACAATAAAATAGCTTATACTTCAGAAGATAGAAAGACTTATGGTTTGGTTCTTATAGATGATATAAAGCATAATATGACTATGGCTAGTCTTAGGAATACTTTTTCTAAGTTTGGGGTTGTCAATGATAATGAGGAAATATTAAGATCCCATGAATATAAGAATTTATTAAATTTAAAATCTAATTCAATCAATCAGGTTGTTGGTTCTTTATCAGGAGGAAATCAGCAAAAGGTTGTTTTAGCAAAATGGATGCTTTCTAATCCTGATGTTCTTATATTGGATGAGCCTACACGCGGTATAGATGTTGGGGCTAAATATGAAATATATTGTATTATTAATGATTTAGTAAAAATGGGTAAGGCTGTAATCATAATCTCTTCAGAGTTGCCAGAAGTTATTGGAATGTCAGATAGGGTTTATGTGTTAAACGAAGGTAAAATAGTGGGTGAATTAAAAGAAGATATAAATCAAGTAAATATAATGAAATGTATTATTCAAGATAGTTAATTAAGAAAGTTAAAATAATAAATGGAGGATATTTATGGATAAAACGAACTCTAATACTAACAAATATATTAATATAGATATAAAACAATATGGTATGATAATAGCTTTAATAGCCATATTTTTTCTTTTCTATGTTCTTACGGGGGGTAAAAATGCTTCTCCTACGAATATAAATAATTTAATAATGCAAAATGGATATATAGTTATATTATCTATAGGTATGTTATTATGCGTATTGACTGGTAATATAGATTTAGGTGTTGGTTCTATAGTTGCGCTTTGCGGTGCTACGAGTGCGATATTTGTTGTTGATTTAGGTATGCCTACGCCTGTTGCTTTTTTAGCGGCTATAGTTATAGGTACTTTATCTGGGGTTATAGTAGGATTTTTTGTTTCTGTTTTATCAATACCGCCTTTTATTGTAACTTTAGCTACTATGTTAATGGGAAGAGGTTTAACATACACTATGCTTCAGGCTCAAACTAAAGGTCCTTTGCCTAAAGATTATACTTTTTTGGCTATTGGATTTTTACCTAATATAGAAATCTCATTAGGAGCAATAAAATTAGATTTGGTTCCTATTATCATCGCTTTAATAATAACTATATTTATAATATTATCAGCAATAAAGAAAGACAGAGAAAGGGCTAAATATGGTTTTCCTACTATTGTAAAATGGCAGCAGGCAATAGTGCTTTTTGTAATATTAGCTATATTATGGTTCTTTTTATATAAATTAGCCAGATATAATGGTATACCTGTTGTATTGATATTGATGTCAGTGCTTATTGCTATATATCATTTTATTACAACAAAAACAATAGCTGGAAGGCAGATATATGCTTTAGGAGGAAATGCTAAGGCGGCAAGATTATCAGGTATTAACACTAAATTAGTATTTTTCTGGGTATATGCTAATATGGGACTTTTATCTGCTGTGGCAGGAATAGTATTATCAGCAAGAAATGCCTCTGCTACACCTAAGGCTGGAGATGGTTTTGAAATGGATGCTATAGCTGCATGTTATATAGGAGGTGCTGCAACATCAGGCGGTGTTGGTACTATTATTGGTGCGGTGGTTGGTGCTTTTACTATGGGTATATTGAATAATGGTATGTCGCTTGTTGGATTATCTACAGATATACAAAAGATAGTTAAAGGTTTAGTATTATTAGGTGCTGTTACATTTGATTTATTATCAAAACAAAAGAAAAATGCTTAAACCTAAAAATCTGTGAATAAGAAAAAATTATTTTTATAAATATTTATTTTTAAATAAATCAGTTATGTAGTATAAAGGTAATAATTATAGTATATAACATCGCTTCTTTTTATATAATTTTTAAATATAAATAAATAATTTGGGGGCTTAATATGATAAAAAAATTATCTATTATTCTTTGTTCTTTTATGTTTTTTATAATTTCTTGTTCTGGAGGCAATCAAAGTAATGCCGCAGCAGCTTCTGGAAATGATAAACAAATAGTTCTTGGTTTTGCTCAAGTTGGTGCTGAAAGTGAGTATAGAACAGCAAATACAAAATCTATAAGAGAAGCAGCTTCAAATGCCAATATAGAGTTGGTATTCTCTGATGCTCAGCAAAAACAAGAAAACCAAATAAAAGCTATAAGAAGTTTTATAGCTAGAAAAGTAGATGTTATAGCTTTTTCTCCTGTAGTAGAATCAGGTTTCGAAGCAGTTTTACAGGAGGCTAAACAAGCTAATATACCAGTAATAGTTACAGACAGAAGAGCAGCAGTAAGCAGCGATGATTTATATGTAGCTTTTATAGGTTCTGATTTTATAGAAGAAGGAAAAAAAGCAGCTAATTGGTTAGTAGAATATATGAATAAATTAGGCAGAGGTTCAGAAGAGTTAAATATAGTTGAACTTCAAGGAACAGTAGGAAGCTCTCCTGCTAATGACAGACAAAAAGGTTTCTTGGAAGTAATTAGCAATTATCCTAATTATAAAGTTATACGCTCTCAAACAGGTGATTTCACTAGAGCAAAAGGCAAAGAAGTAATGGAAGCTTTCCTAAAAGCAGAACCAAAAATAGATATTTTATTTGCTCATAATGATGATATGGCTATAGGAGCTATACAAGCTATAGAGGAAGCAGGTAAAAAACCTGGTGAAGATATTGTTATAGTATCTATAGATGGTGTTAGAGGAGCTTTTGAAGCTATGATGGCAGGAAAACTTAATTGTACTGTAGAATGTAATCCTTTATTTGGAGATCTTTTAATGGAAACAGCTAAAAAGGTTGTAGCAGGCGAAGAAGTTCCAAAATCAATATATGTAGAAGAAAGCATATTCCCTGCAGAAGTTGCAGCTAAAGAATTCCCTAATAGAAAATATTAATATTCTAAAATGGTTGGGTGTTTGATTTGATAATTTAATCGAATGCCCAATCAAAAAGGAAACATGCTTATGAAAACTATTTTAGAGATGAAAAATATACAAAAATCTTTTATTGGTGTTCAAGCTTTAAAAAATATAGATTTTTCATTAAATTCTGGAGAAGTATGTGCTCTTATGGGGGAGAATGGAGCAGGCAAATCTACTTTAATTAAAGTTCTTACAGGCGTACATAAATTAGATGGCGGAGAAATTATTTTGGATGGCAGAAAAGTTTCTCCTAATTCACCTTTAGATGCTCAAAAAATAGGAATCAGTGCAGTTTATCAGGAAGTAAATTTATGCAGTAATTTAACTGTAGCAGAAAATATATTTATAGGCAGAGAGCCTAAAAAGTTGGGTTTTTTTATAGATAAAAAGAAATTAATAGATAAAGCTCAGGAAGCAGTTGATAATCTTTCATTAAATATAGATGTAACCAAACCTCTATCATATTACTCTTTAGGTATACAGCAAATGATAGCTATTACTAGGGCTATTCAATTAAATGCGAAAATACTTATATTAGATGAACCTACATCATCGCTTGAAGAAAATGAAGTTAATCAGCTTTTTAATATTATTAGAAAATTAAAAAATGAAGGATTAGGCATCATCTTTGTTACGCATTTTTTGGATCAGGTGTATAAAATATCTGATACAATTACAGTTTTAAGAAATGGAGCTTTAGTTGGTACTCATAAGGCTTCTGAGTTAAGCAAATTAGATTTAATAAAAGAAATGCTTGGAAAAGAGTATGATGATATATCAACTCTTACGGCAAAAAAAGAATATAATGGTGATGTTGATAATTTTATTAAGATTGATAATTTAGGCAAGAAGATGTATATGAGTCCTGTATCTTTCAACATTAACAAAGGAGAGATAGTTGGATTTTCTGGATTATTAGGTTCTGGAAGAAGTGAAACAGCGAAATTAATATTTGGTGCGGTTAAAAAGGATACGGGCAATATTTTTATAAGAGATGAAAAAAAAGATTTTTCTCAGCCTATAGATGCTATAAATAATAAAATAGGATTTTGTTCAGAGGATAGGAAATTAGAAGGAATTATTGGAGATTTAAGTATTAGAGAAAATATAATATTAGCATTGCAGGCAAAGAGGGGAATATTTAAATATATTGATAGAAAAAAGCAAGAAGAAATGGCAGATAAATATATAAAAGCACTTAATGTAGTAACAGTAGATGCCAATAAACCTATAAAATTTTTGAGCGGAGGAAATCAGCAGAAAGTTCTTTTAGCTAGGTGGCTTTGTACAAATCCAGAGTTATTGATATTAGATGAACCTACGAGGGGGATTGATATAGGGGCTAAATCTGAAATACAAAAAATGATGCTCGATTTAAGCAGTAAAGGAATGTCGTTTATCTTTATATCGTCTGAAATGGAAGAGGTTATACGCTCATCAGACAAAGTTGTTGTATTTAAAGATAATAGAAAAATAAAAGAACTTTTTGGAAATGAGATAACTGAAAAGAATATATTAAATAGTATTGCTCAGGAAAAATAATTATGGAAAAATTAAATAAACTAAGAAGATATAAGTATTTTTGGCCTATTTTGGCTTTATGTATAATATTGCTTTATAATTTAATATTTACTCCAAATTTCTTTAAAATAGAAATAATGGGAGATAGATTGTATGGTAATTTAATAGATATATTGCATCGTGCTACTCCTGTTATGTTAGTTGCTATAGGAATGACATTGGTTATTGCTACAGGAGGAATAGATTTATCTGTAGGTGCTATAGTTTCTATAACAGGTTCTGTTGTTGCAAGTTTAATAGGCGGAAAGTTAGTATTGCTTGCAGACGGCACTCAAAATTATGTTTCTAATTATCCTATGCCTTTTGCTATAATAATAGCTATATTAGTTGGATTATTATGCGGAGGTTGGAATGGATTTTTAGTGTCCAAAATAAAAATACCTCCTATTATAGCCACGCTTATATTGATGGTTGTTGGAAGAGGGATAGCTCAATTAATTACAAATGGAGAGATTATCACAGTTTATTATGCTCCTTTTTTCTTTATAGGAAATGGATACATATTTAAAATACCTTTTACTATAATTATATCTTTAGTAATAATTATATTCACTATAATTTTTACTCGAAAAACTGCTTTGGGATTATTTTTGGAGTCTGTTGGTATAAACAGAGAAGCGAGCAGATTATCCGGTATTAAGGCTAGTATAATATTGTTTATATCTTATGCTTTTTGCGGATTTTGCTCAGCTATTTCTGGATTAATAGTTTGTTCTAATGTAAAGAGTGCAGATGCTAATAATGCTGGGCTATTATTTGAAATGGATGCTATATTGGCTGTAGTAATAGGCGGAACTTCTCTTAATGGCGGAAAGTTTTATATTATGGGTACTGTAATAGGTGCTATTATTATACAAACTCTAACTACAACAATATATTCTACAGGGGTTCCTCCTGAAATTACTTTAGTGATAAAAGCTATAGTTGTATTTATAATAAGTTTAATACAGTCAGAGGAATTCAGAAGTTTTGTAGTAAAACCATTTTCAAAAAAAGGTGGTAATTTGTATGAATAATAAATTTGTTTTATTTATTAGAAGAAATATATCTGTATCAATAACAATAGTATTATTTTTATTGATGTTTGCAATAGGAAGTATAATGTTTAGGGGGTTTTTCTCTGCTCAGGTATTTTATAACTTATTTATAGATAATGCATTTATGATGGTTACAGCTGCTGGTATGACAATGGTTATTATTACAGGAGGTATAGATTTATCAGTTGGCTCTATAATAGCATTAACAACTATGGTTGTGGCACATTTAAGCGAGAAAGTTGGAATAAACCCTATTGTAGTTATATTTATGGGATTATCTGTGGGTACTATTTTTGGACTTGTGCATGGGGTGGTGATAAGTATATTTAATGTTGCTCCTTTTATAGTAACTCTCGCAGGTATGTTTTTAGCGAGAGGATTATGCTACATTATAAGTACTGAGTCAATAACTATTAATAATGATTTCTTTCAAAAGATAGCATTATTTAAAATACCATTCATCAATGGAACTATTACTGTTAATGTTATAATAGCGATAATAGTTCTTGTTATATCATATATAATTCTTTACTACACTAAATTTGGAAGAACTTTATATGCTATAGGAGGCAATGAACAGTCAGCAATGCTAATGGGATTAAGTGTAAGAAAGACAAAAGTTATTGTATACACTATTAATGGTTTTTTAGCTTCTTTATCGGGGGTTATATTCTCTTTATATATGTTATCTGGATATTCTTTGCATGCTCAGGGGGGAGAGTTAGATACTATAGCTTCTTGTGTAATAGGAGGCACTCTTTTATCTGGAGGGGTTGGAAATGTTGTAGGTACTCTTTTTGGAGTATTAATATTAGGGGTTATACAGACATTAATAATGTTTCAAGGTACTTTAAGCTCTTGGTGGACTAGAATAGCTATAGGTATATTACTTTTATTCTTTATACTATTCCAGACATTTTTTATTAAAAAAACAAATGTTAATTAAGTTGGTTAATATTCTCAAATTAAAGTCTTAAAGTTTTTTATATTTGCTAAGAACTTTAAGGAGATAATATCAAGAATGATAGGAGAGTAATTATAAAATGAAAAATTTTAATGTTAATGAGCATTATGTATTAGGGGCAGATTTTGGCTCAGATTCGGTTAGAGTTGTTATTTTAGATGCTAAAGACGGCAATGTAGTTGGTTCTTATGTTAGTTATTATCAGAGGTGGAAAAAGGGGCTTTATTGTGATAAAAAAATAAATCAATTTAGGCAGCATCCTTTAGATTATACTGAGAGTTTAACAGAGGCGGTTAATAAAGCTATTGAAGAGGCTAAAAAGAATTTTAATGATGTTGCTGAGAAAATAAGAGGCATATGTATAGATACAACAGGCTCTACACCTTGTTTATGCGATAAAGAAGGTATGCCTTTGGCTATGAGTGAGAAGTTTAAAGATGATCCAGATGCTATGTTTATACTTTGGAAAGACCATACTTCAGTGAAAGAAGCTGATGAAATCAATGAAGTTTCACACAATAACGATGTAGATTATACACAGTATCTTGGCGGTGTTTATTCTACAGAGTGGTTTTGGGCAAAAACTTTGCATGTTATAAGAAATAATAAGGCAGTAAAAGATGCGGTATATACAGTTATGGAGCATTGTGATTGGATAACTGCTTTATTATGCGGCAATACTAATCCCAATACAATAAAAAGAAGCAGATGTGCTGCGGGGCATAAATGTATGTGGCATAAGAGTTGGGGTGGATATCCTCCTAAAAGTTTCTTTGATAAATTTGATTCTAAGTTAGGAGATATAAGAGATTCATTAGGTACAGAAACATATTCAACTGAAACTATTGAGGGGTATTTAACAAAAGAATGGGCTTCAAAATTTGGACTTAATGAGGGTATATTAGTTTGTGTGGGCGCTTATGATGCTCATATAGGTGCAGTTGGCGGATTAGTGGATGTCGGAGTTTTGGTAAAAAGCATTGGTACTTCCACTTGCGATGTAACGATTGGAAATATTGCTTCTGGTAAAGAAAAATTAGTAAAAGGAATATGCGGACAGGTTGATAGTTCAGTAGTTGAGGGGTATATAGGTTATGAGGCAGGACAGTCTGCTTATGGTGATTATTATTCTTGGTTTAGAAATATATTAATGTGGCCTTATAAAAATATAATAAAAAGCACGGAAGAAGAGACAGAAATTTTTGAAAAGAAGATATTGCCTTTATTGGAAGAAGAAGCTAGTAAAATAAAAACGGATGAAAACTCTCCTGTTGCTGTGGATTGGATTAATGGAAGAAGAACTCCTTTTGCTAATCAAAATTTAAAGGCTACTATATTTGGAATGTCATTGGGTGTAGATGCTCCTGTTTTTATGAAGATGCTTTTAGAGTCTACTGCTTATGGGGCGAGGGCTATAATAGAATGTTTTGAAGATGGCGGAATAGAGATTAAGAAAGTTATGGCTATAGGGGGAGTTGCAAGAAAAAGTGTTTTAGGTATGCAGATATTAGCTGATGTTACAAATAGAGAAATATATGTAACAAAAGGCGATCAGGCACCTGCTATAGGGGCTGCGGTATTTGCTGCTAAGGCTTATGGATTATATGATACTGTTTTTGAGGCACAGAATGCTTTATCTGCTGGTATAGATAGAATACATAAACCTATAAAAGAAAATGTTGAAATATATGAAAAATTATATAAAAAATATAAAGAACTTGCTAAGTTTAGCGAGGGTTTAATTAATAATAACTAATAATTTGGAGGTAATAATTATGATAGATTTATCTAAATATGAATTTTGGTTTTTAACAGGAAGTCAATATTTATACGGTGAAGAGACATTAAAAGAGGTTAGGGCTAATTCTAAGAAGATAGTTAAGGCATTAAATAACAGTTCTTTGCCATATAAGGTTGTATATAAAGAGATATTGACAGATTCTGATAAAATACTATCTCAATTAAATGAAGCTAATTCTAATGTAAATTGTGCTGGTGTGATATGTTGGATGCATACATTTTCTCCTGCAAAGGCATGGATAAAGGGATTAAATGTATTAAAAAAACCTATGTTAGAATTAAATACTCAGTTTAATGTTGAAATACCTTATGACAAAATAGACATGGATTTTATGAATTTGAATCAGTCTGCTCATGGTGACAGAGAGTTTGGTTTTGCCACTTCAAGAATGAACATACCTCGTAAGGTAGTAGCTGGACACTGGTCTCATAAACAAGTACAGGATAGAATATCTATATGGATGAGAGCTGCTGTTGCTTATGTTGATGGTATGAATATGAATATTGTGAGATTTGGCGACAATATGAGAGATGTGGCTGTTACTGACGGTGATAAAGTTGAGGCTATGATTAAATTTGGATGGTCAGTTCAATATTATGCTGTTGGTGATTTGGTAAAATGTATGAGTCAAGTTACTGATGCAGAAGTTAATAAACTTATAAAAGAATATGAAGATAGTTATAATATAGTTTATGGAGACAATAAAGACTTTGTTATCTCACATATAAAAGAACAGGCAAAAACAGAAATAGCTCTAAGGGCATTTTTGAAGGATAAGAATGCAAAAGCATTTACTAATACATTCCAAGATTTGTATGGAATGAAGCAATTACCTGGTTTAGCTACACAGAGATTAATGGCTGATGGTTATGGTTTTGGTGCTGAGGGAGATTGGAAGTTGTCTGCTTTGGTTAGAACTATAAAGGTTATGGCTAATGGTTTAAAAGGCGGAACTTCTTTTATGGAAGATTATACTTATCACTTTGAAGAAAATAATATGATGAACTTGGGAGCACATATGCTTGAAGTTTGTCCTTCAATAGCAGATGCTAAGCCTAATTTGGAAGTTCATGAGTTAGGAATAGGGGATAAAGAAGCTCCTGCTCGTTTAGTATTTAATGGCCAGCCTGGAGAGGCTTTATGCGCTTCTATAGTTGAGATGAGAAACAGATTTAGAATGGCTGTTAATATTGTTAATGCTGTAAAAATAGAAGATAATAAATTCCCTAAATTGCCAGTAGCAAGAGTGCTTTGGAAACCTGCTCCTAATTTAACTACAGCTGCAGAGGCTTGGATATTAGCAGGAGGCGGACACCATACTGCTTACTCTAATGCTATTAATGTTGATTATTTAGTAGACTTTGCTGAAATGGCTCAAATAGAACTTTTAGTTATAGATGAAAATACTAAAATTAATGAGTTTAGAAAAGAAATTAATTGGAACGAAGCTTACTGGAATATGAGATAATATTTACTTACTTAAATAAGCTTTCTATTATTAATATAATAGAAAGCTTTTTTATTTTAAATAATTTTTTTAATGAGTTATTTTTATTGAGAAAATATTTTTTTATTAAAATATTAATAATAGTCATATATATAATAATGTTTATATATTTTATATTGATTGATATATTATATAATAAATAAAAAAGCCAACCGCAAAATTACGGCTGGCTTTAATATTCTTTTAAATGTTTTTAATATTATTTCATAGATTCAACTATAGCATCAACTAAAGAATCAATCTCACCAATATTAGCATCTTTCATAGCAGAAGAA
>CAKVCJ010000015.1 GCA_934725655.1 uncultured Brachyspira sp. | reverse complement strand
TTTTCTTTACTTAATTTACTGTGTTTCATAACTAAAATTTAATAAATTTTAGTTATCTGGGTCAGCCCCAAAAATAATTATTAAAGTATATTATATGGATTATAAAAAATTAAATGATATTATAGTTTCTATGAGAAGGGATTTGCATCAAATTCCTGAAGTAGGTACAGAACTTCCAAATACAAAAAATTACGTTATAAACAAATTAAAAGAGTTAGGACTTTCTTATAAAGAATCTTCAATCGATTCAGGATTAGTTTGCGATATAGGAGATGGTGATAATATAGTTGCTATAAGGGCAGATATGGACGCCTTGCCTATAGAAGAAGAAACAGAATTTGAATATGCTTCTAAAAATGGTAATATGCATGCTTGCGGTCATGATGCTCATACTGCATGTCTTTTAGGTGCGGCACATTATTTATTAGAAAATAAGTCAAGATTGAAAGGAACTGTAAGATTAGTTTTTCAAGCTGCTGAAGAATTGGCAGTAGGGGCACATAATATGCTTAATTCTGGTTTATTGAATGGAGTTAAAGCTATAATCGGAACGCATATTGGTACTTTAGCGGCAGATGTACCTAACGGAGAGTTTGTTATTAAAGAAGGTCCTTTAATGGCTTCTAATGATAAAGTATTTATAAAGATTGAAGGAAAAGGGGCACATGGGGCATATCCTCATCTTTCTATTGATCCTATATTAACAGCAAGTCAAATAATACAGGCTATTTACAATATTAAAAGCAGAGAGATACTTGCAACAGACCCTGTTATAATTTCAATATGTATGGTTCATGCAGGAACTCAATATAATGTAATACCTACAGAGGTAAGTATTGAAGGAACTTTCAGAACTTTTAAAGAGGAAAATAGAGCTTTCATTACAGATAGAATAAAGGAGATAGTTTCTTCAATTGCATCAGCTAATAGAACTAAAGCAGAAATAATAATAGAACGCAGAGGTGCTCCTGTAGTTAATGATGAAAAAATAGTGGAAGAATTGCTTGAAGTTTGTAATGAGCTTGGATTAAAAAAATCATCTCATTATAATTTATCTATGGCAGGCGAAGATTTTGCAGATTATAGAGAAAAAATTAATGGGGCATTTATACTATTTTCTACAATGACAGAAAAGAATATACCTCATCATAACAGCAAATTTGAAATAGATGAATCTAAACTTTATCAGCCTTCTATTTTAATGAGTGAATGGGCAATTAAACATTTAGAAAAATTAAATTGAAAATTTTTTAAAAATCCCGCCCTTTATGTTTTGGAGTTAGATTTAAAATAAAAATTTATTTATTTTTTATAGCTTATATAAATAATATAGCCCCCGCCCAAATTTTTATTAGCTTTGAGATTTAAATTAACGCACGCTAAAGCAGTATTAAAAAAGAATTAAATAAAAATATAATTGTGATTAGATTTATAGATATACTTACCGTGCGTATTGTTAATTATATATTTAAACAATTATATTTTATCATGTAAGTTTTTTTTTTATTCAACTTTTTCCTGCAGTTACTCGGTGCAGACTTCGTCAAAGCTGCAAAACCATATATTCAAATTCTTTATTATATTTACTTAAAAATAAAACAGGCGGCTTCATCGCCGCCCTTTAATATATTATAATAATAAGGAAAATTATTGAGATTTTTTCATGTCTTCTATTACTTTTGCAAGTATTGATATACCTTTCTCTATATTTTCAAAAGAAGAGTTAGTATAATTTAATCTAAAAGTACCTTCTCCTCTCTTTTTTTCATAGAAAGGCTCGCCAGGTGTAATAGCAACCCCAGCTTCTGCAGCTTTTTTGCATAGCTCTATAGCATCCAAACCTTTAGGCAATGTAGCCCATATAAACATACCGCCTTCAGGATGTGTCCAATGCATATCTTTCGGCATATATTTGTCCATACATTCAAGCATGAAATTACATTGCTTTCCATATAAATCTATAATAGTTTTTATATGTTCATCATAATCATTATTTTTTAAATACTCTGCTACAACCATCTGAGAAAATATATTAGTATGCATATCTACAAGCTGTTTATACTCTTTCATTTTTGTAACAAGCTCTTTAATAGGCGAAGCAATCCATCCTAATCTTAATCCAGGAGAAACTGTTTTGGAGAAAGTACCAAGAAGTATAGCATGCTCTCCTAATAACTTTCCGAAAGAAATTTGATGCTCTCCTTTAAATCTTAATTCTCCATAAGGATTATCTTCTACTAAGAAAGTATCGCTATTTTTTATTATATTAGATATCTTTTCTCTAACTTCATTAGTATATGTTATTCCTGTTGGGTTTTGAAAAGTAGGCACGCAATAAAATAATTTAGGATTGTATTTTTCTATTACATTTTTTACCTCTTCAACATTAGCTCCGTCTTCATTGAGATTTACAGTTTGAATATTTGGATTATATAAGTGAAAAGTTTGTAAAGCCGCCAAATATGAAGGGTCTTCAAGCATTATAGTATCCCCTTTATCAATAAGTGCAGAAGATATGATGTCTAATGCCTGCTGAGAACCATTTGTAATAATAATGTCTTTAGCTTCAATATTAACACCAGCCTTTTGATATCTGTTAGCGATAAACTCTCTTAAAGGTAAATACCCATCAGCACTGTTATACTGCAAAGCAGAAACCCCATTATTTTCTAAAACTTTTATACAAGCTTCTTTTACAGCATTCACTGGAAATGATACAGGATTAGGAAGTCCGCCGGCAAAAGATATTAAATTTCCTTTCGCAGCAACCTCTAATATCATCTTAACAAAATTTCCCTGAAAATCCTCTTGCAATGCTCTTTTAGATAATCTTAATTTCATAAATCAATCCATAAATAAAGTTTTCTCTATTATACAATACTATTAACAATAATGCTATAGCTATATTGTAAAAACTTATTATTTTTTTATATTTTAACAATATCTCCTATTAAAACTTTTTTCTCCCAATTTATATCATTCTCTTTTGGGGCAGGAAAAGTTTTCCAATTAACTTTATTATTTGCCGTCCATACTTCCTTAGATTCAAAAACCCCGTTATTCTTCATCCAATCATTAAGCTTTTTATAATATGAAGCTTTATAAGCATAAGTATAATAGAGTTTATCATTATCTATAATATATCCTTCCATAAAAGTAACTTTAATAGAACTATAAGCTGAAAATACAAGCATAAACTTATTAATAAAATCAGTGTTGCTGTAAACAGCCATTTTATTATTTTTAGCTTTTATTAGAGTAAGTTTTTTTTTATTATCGATAATAATATCGCCGCTCTCTTCAAATACATATTTCTTATCTGCATTTACAACTTTTTTTTTAATAGTTTTAATCCAATCTTTATCATAAGATATAACTCTACTATTAGTAATAAGAAATAAAACACTAATGACAATAACTATTACAGCTATAATAAATATATATTGCACTCTGCAGAAACCTTAATACAATTCTCCCGCATATGAACCATCAGCCCAGTTAACATCCTCAGGCTGCGGTATAGGATACTCTGTCCATTTAGCATCTGGTTTTGCAATTTTAGTATTATTGCTTGATACAATATTCTCATCTTCCCATTTTTTTAATTTTGCTTGATATCCATCTACATAATTTATATATCTGGTTAATTTAGAACCATTTAAAGAATATCCTTCAACTAATACTACGCCAAGTGTAGGGGCAGATTCATAAAAATAACTTAAAGGAACTTGATGCGTGTAATAAACTTGACTGTCTGATCTAGCACCTAAAAAATGATATTCTTTTATCAAAGAAAAAGGAGACCTTCCAGAAACTAATACTAAATTGCCTCCTGGTATTCCTTCATATAAAGCCCCTTGCATATCTATAGTTTTTCTGTTAATAAAATTAGCCCAATTCTGAGAATATTGACTGTCTTTTGTAATATTTTGAGCATTTAATAAATTAAAGAAACTAATAGAAAATAATAAACAAAATAATACTTTTCTCATAATACATACTCCATAATATACTCATACTAATTAAAATAAATAAAATTAATAAAAGTAAAAACATTATGTAAATATTATCGTAAATTATTTGCTTATTTATTAAAAAATATATGATTTATTCATATACAAATATTCTTTGCATAATAATATCAGATATACACTCAGCAAGTTCCTGAGGCTTAATAGTGCAGTCATTTAAAATCCATTCGCTAATCACAGTAATAAAAGCTCCAGAATAAAAAGCACCCATCACATTAAAAAAATAAGGTTTATCAGGTTTCGCAAGCTTCATATCCTTTACGCCCTCTATGACATAATCCTCTAAATATTTTTGTAATATCTTTGTGATGCTGTTATCCTTATTGTTTTGAAAAATAATCTTTAAATATTTTCTATTAAAATAAAAATATTGAAGAATTTTTATCATTATATCTATGTGAAAATCTTTTAATTTATCTTCTATTTTGTATCTTTGCAAATCTTCTAAAAACTTTGCTTCATATTCATCTAATTTTGATTTTAAAAGTTCATATTTATCATTAAAATAAGTATAAAAAGTACTTCTATGCATATTAGCTTTTGAACATATATCTATTACTCTAATTTCTTCAAAAGGTTTTTCTTCGAGCAAAGCGGCCAAAGCATCTTCTAATGTTTTTTTTGTCTTGTTTACTTTGAGAGTAGATTTATTATTCGAAGTTTTCATAACTTTACCCAAAACATAAATTATTTTACTATACTATTATATATATAAATTAAATAATGTAAACTTGTAAATTAAAAAATATACATATATTTTATTATAATTATAATATATTTTATTATTATAATAAAATATATTGTAAAAACATTTAGGATAAAATAATGTGTGTAAAAAAATAATATATATATTGATATTTTGTTTAATAATATCCTGTTCATCGCCGAATAATCCTGATGAAGCAATTTTTTTAAATTATAAAGGAACATATTCCAGCAGGTATGGAAATATATATTTAGAAAACGGTACTCTATTATGCTATGAACTTGGAGTAAATACCAAATCAAGCGAAGCAAAAATATATAATGCATCAATTAATTTTGATATAAGCGAAGATAAAATTATAGTCAATGTATATCAAGATAATCAAAAAAAAGAGACTTTTGAAGCAAACAAAATATCTGAAACTATAGATTATAAAGACTATAAAGATTATACAAACGGCACTTATAATCCGCCTACCTCTTTCAAAGAAGAAGATTATGCTTTAAACATATATGATGCTTTAATACCTCAAAACGGTGAATATTACAGAGAGCTATTAAATGAATATAGAGGCTATTTTCCAAATTATGGCGAATATATACCAAGAACTGTGAGAGTAGGGTACTATAAAACAGATGTAGGATATAAAGCATATATATTAAATGATCATAATATAGGAAATGGTCCTGGCTCTTCAAGAAGAGATTATAGAATATTTTTTACTCATTCATTTTTATCTATATCTGATTTAATAAATGGAGATATTCCTGTATTTGCTGTTTATAGTCCTGCAGAGGTTCAAAAGGTATTAAATCAATTATCAGCGATTTATATAATATTTCCGGAAGACGGCATAAAATAAAAATTCGCCTTTAAAAAAAAAGTATTTTAGGTTATAATTCTATAAAAGGGACTATTTGTGAATATTATATTTATTGTATTTATTATTATTATATTTTTGATATTTATTTCTATGTTTGGGATACTATTTTTTGTATCGGGGATAGGAAAGATAGTTGATATTATATCTTCTATAATATTTAGAAACCATGAAGATTGTCCTTTTTGCAATACTAAGAATTCTATGAGGATAATAAAGACATATAATGGATATAAAAAGATATGTAATAGGTGTAAATTCTCTATAGAAGTAGAAGATAAAAAAGAAGAAGGAAAAAATAAATAATATATCTGCGAGGGGAGGGAATCGAACCCTCATGCCTAGGGCGCTAGATCCTAAGTCTAGTGCGTCTGCCAGTTCCGCCACCCTCGCTTTTGTATCATTTATTATACATTAAAATATTTTTTTTGCAAGAAGTGTTTTATGACTAAAATTAAAATTTTTACCAACAAAATAAAAACTTTTTTTCAAAAGGAAATTTATTCTATAGATACAGCAAACGTGAAGCCTATTTATAGATTCTTTATAAATTTATACAGAGTAATAACTTTTGCAATAACAGACTTTTTTAAAGATGATTGTACTATAAGAGCAGCATCGCTTACTTATCTTGTTACATTATCTTTTATACCTGCATTAATAGTTGGTTTATTTGTGCTTAGGATATTTAATATTTATCAGAACATATTTATTTTAATATTTGATTGGATGGAAAAAAATGCGCCTTTCTATGAACCTATGGTAAGGCAAATTTTAAATATTGCTGACAATACTGATTTAGCAAGTTTTGGTATTATAGGGGTGATATCTACTTTAGTAAGTGCATGTTTAATACTTCATAATATTCAGAAATCGCTCATTAAAATTTGGCGTGTGAAAATTAAAACTTCTATACCCAGAGTAGTCGTAAATTATATTGCTCTTTTAATATTAATTCCTGTTTCTATTGGTATATCTTTTACTTTAATAACTTATTCTTCTATAGCTTTATATTATTTGCCTGCTATTTTAAGAATATTAATATCTTGGGTTACTCCTGTTATTGCTATGAGTTTGCTTGTATTATTTTCTTATGTATTAGTGCCGCAAACTAAAGTTAATTGGTCTAATGCTTTAATATCTTCTGTGCTTGTGGCTATTGCTATTATCACTTTATTTAGTGTATATTTCAAATTAAACATTAATGTGAAAAATTATAAACAGATATTTGACAGCGATAAATATAAAACTGAATATATTGTAAGAGAAGTAAATCTTCTAAATAATAAAAATGAATTAGCAGATATAAAATTAGATAGAATAAGTTATAGAATTATAGAAGATGAAGGCACAGGAATATCTGCTGCCACTTATGAAAGAGAGGTAATATCAAGTAATGCCTTATTTTTTACAAACTTTGCTCCTAATATATATGAACAGGTGAGAAAGTATAATTTTCAGTTAGATGATATAGTAACAATTACGAGCGAGAACTCTCTTCTCACAAGCATAGAGCCTGCTGAGTTGTCTTCTGCTAGTTCTTTTGCTCAAATACCAGTACTCTTGCTTTTGCTTTATATTGTATGGATAATTATTTTATTTGGGGCAGAATTAACCTATTCGCTTCAATATTTCAGGTCTTATGGGGTGGATGTAACAAACATAAAATTATCTTTTGCAGAAAAAGAGATGATAGCTTTAGAGTTTATGCATACGATAGCCTATAGATTTATAAACAATAAAAAATGCATGTCTATGTATGATTTAGCTAAAGATTTAAGAGTAGCCCCTTCTGTGTTAAACGATATAGCAGATTCTCTTGAAGATGCTCAATATATAGTAAAAATAATAAATGGTTCTACAACTTCATATACTTTAGCATGCCCTCCTGAACATATAACTGTTGGAGATATTTTATATAAACTCAGAATGACAGGCGGTTTCAGAGCTAAGCATTTTAACCGCAACGATAAATATAAAAATATTATATATCAGAATAAAGCAATAACTGCTAAAGATTATAATACAACCCTTTTAGCATTAGTTGAAAATAAAAAGAAATAATATTAATTATTAATAAAAAAGATTCTTTACAATAGCGACTTTTATATTATAATGTTTTCATTAAAACTATATTTTATGGAGATTGTTTATGATTAAAAGAGCATTGATATCTGTATTTTACAAAGACGGAATATTAGATTTTGCTAAGTTTTTAACTTCTAAGAATGTGGAGATTGTTTCTACGGGAGGAACTTATAAATATTTGAAAGAAAATAATATACCAGTTATAGAGGTTGCAGAGGTTACAGGGGCTAAAGAGATGCTTGACGGAAGGGTGAAAACTTTAGACCCAAAAATACATGGTGCAATACTTGCTATAAGAGATAATCCTACTCATATGGAAACTATTAAAGAGAGAGGAATCACTCCTATTGATATGGTAATAGTTAATCTTTATCCTTTCTTTGAAAAGGTGCAGGATGATAATTTGAAATTTGAAGAGAAGATAGAGTTTATTGATATAGGCGGACCTACAATGCTTCGTTCTGCTGCTAAGTCTTTTAAAGATGTTGTAGTTATAAGCGATGTTAAAGATTATGATTTGGTAAAAAGTGAAATGGAAAAGGGTGAAGTGAGCTTTGAGACAAAAAAATATTTAGCTTCTAAAGTGTTCAATTTAACTTCTGCTTATGATGCTGCAGTTTCTGAGTTTATGTTTAATTCATTAGAAAACAAAGAAGATAAAAAACTTAATTATTTGAATATGTCTTATGCATTACAAGAGAAATTAAGATATGGAGAAAATCCTCATCAGGGAGCAAGCTATTATGTATCAACTACAGATAAAGGCTCTATGAAAGATTTTGAGCAGTTAAACGGGAAAGAGCTTTCATTTAACAATATTAGAGATATGGATATAGCTTTAAAAATAGTGTTGGAGTTTGATGAGGCTAAAAAAGAATATGCATGCTCTGCTATAAAGCACTCTACTCCTTGCGGTGCTGCTTTAGGAAATAGTGTATTAGAGGCTTATAACAGAACTTATAATTGCGACCCTACTTCTATATTTGGAGGCATTGTGGCATTCAATAGCACTGTAGATGAAGCTACTGCAAAAGAACTTATAAAAATATTTCTAGAAATTGTTATTGCTAAAGACTTTACTCCAGAGGCTTTGGAAGTATTAAAAACTAAAAAGAATTTAAGAGTTATAAAATACAAAACTAATACTAATGATAAAATCAATCTCGTTAAAGTTGATGGAGGCTTACTTGTACAAGATGAAGACACTACTTTAATAGAAGATTATAAAGTTGTAACCAATAAAAAACCTACAGAAGAAGAGATGAAAAACTTAATATTTGGAATGAAGGTTGTAAAATATGCTAAGTCTAATGCTATAGTAGTAATAAAAGACTTTATGGCTAAGGGTATAGGAAGCGGACAGACTAACAGAATATGGGCTTGTGAAGATGCTTTAGAGAGAGCAGGAGACGGAGTTGTAATGGCATCAGATGCTTTCTTCCCATTTAGAGATGTAGTGGATGCTTGTGCTAAATACAATATTAAAGCTATAATTCAGCCCGGCGGTTCTATGAGAGACCAAGAGTCCATTGATGCTTGTAATGAACATGGCATTGCGATGGTGTTCACAGGTATAAGGCATTTTAAGCATTAAAAAATACATATATTTTTTAGGAATTTTTACTAATTTGTACAGTTTTTTACTTGACAAAATTTATTATTTATTGTATTGTTAGAGTATACAAACATAAATAAAAAGGAGTTTATAATGAGTTTAATCAATAAAAAACTTATAGATTTCAAAGTTGATGCTTATCAAAATGGAGAGTTTAAAGAAGTTACTACAAAAGATGTATTAGGTAAATGGAGTGTATTTTTCTTCTATCCTGCAGACTTTACTTTTGTATGTCCTACAGAATTAGAAGATTTAGGTACTGTTTATGATGAACTTAAAAAAATTAATTGTGAAGTTTATTCAGTATCTGCAGATACACATTTTGTACACAAAGCTTGGGCAGATGCTTCAGCAACTATTAAAAATTTAAAATACACTATGCTTGGAGACCCAACAGGATTATTAGGAAGATTCTTTGAAGTATTTGTAGAAGAAGCTGGACAAGATTTACGCGGAAGCTTTATTGTTAACCCAGAAGGTTTAATTAAAGCTTATGAAGTACATGATATGGGAATTGGTAGAGATGCTAATGAATTAGTTCGTAAAGTACAAGCTGCTCAGTATGTAGCTGAACATGGCGGCGAAGTTTGTCCTGCTAAATGGAAACCAGGTGCTAAAACTTTGAAACCAGGAATTGATTTGGTTGGAAAAATCTAATTATTTAAACCTTTAAAATATAGTAAAAAAAGGAGGTTTTTTTAAGCCTCCTTTTTATTTATAAAAACTTAAAAATTATTTTTATTGTACTGAGTTTAGAGAGTCATTATCAAATACGCAAACAGCCTCTATTTCTGGAGCTATCTTTTTAGACATACCAACTAAAACCTTACCAGGTCCGCATTCATATATTTTATTAACGCCTTTATTTTTAAGATTAATCATACTGTCATACCATCTTACAGTAGAGAACATTTGTTTGTAAAGGTTTTCTTTTATATTATCAAAGTTATGCACATCTGCCGTAACATTAGATAAAACCTTATTACCGCTATTATTAAATTGAACATTATCTAAGAATTTTTTAAGTTCATCAGCGGCAGGCTTCATAAAAGGTGAGTGGAAAGCACCAGAAACTTTTAAAGGCATAACCCTCTTAGCACCAGCCTCTTGAAGTTTAGGTGTAACAGCTTCTATAGCACTAAGCAAACCTGATATAACAATTTGGTCTTTTAAGTTGTAATTAGCAGCAACCACCTCTTTGCTTTCAGGCATACATTTAGAAACAGTGTCATAATCTAAACCAAGTACAGCAGCCATACCATAATGAGCATCAGCACCAGCTTTTGCCATAAGCAGCCCTCTTGTTCTCGCAATCTTTACAGCATCTTCAAAAGAAATATATCCAGCGGCAGAAAGAGCAGTAATCTCTCCTAAACTGTGTCCTGCAAAATATTCTCCCTTTATTCCTTTAGCTTTTAAAGCCTCATAAACAGCCATACCAACAGTAACCAAAGCAGGCTGAGTATTTTCTGTTTTCTTTAAATCCTCTTCAGTTCCTTCAAAACATAATGCTTTAATATCTACATCATCTAATATATTAGCAGCTTTATCAAATATAGCCTTAGACTCTGCTACATTGTCGTATAAAGATTTACCCATTCCAACAGTTTGAGAGCCTTGTCCTGGAAATAAAAATGCTATTGACATAAGTATTCTTCTCCTTTTTATAAATTTATTTAAATTTTTTATGTTTACAGATATTTATAAATTATATTCAAGATATTAACAATAAATTAGACTTTTATCAAGTAAGTTTTTATAACTATATTAGATTTATATTTTATCTTAAATTTGTGATGTATATATATAAATGATAATTACTATGCTTTTTATATAATTTTTTCCTTGCACTTTCGCGAAGCGTGCCCGTAGGGCGAAAACTTTGACGAAGTCCGCACCGCGTAAGCTATGGGAAAAAGTTGACAGAAAATAATTGTTTTACTATATAGTAACAATTTTTAAGTCTATCAAAAAATATTTTTATGTTTTTTTATTCCCGGGGGCTAGTCCCTGCAAATAACCCAAATTTAAAATTGTATTTTTGACAAACTTAAAAATTTTTACTATATATTATAAATATAATGCATTTCTAAATGCTTTACAATTTTCTTTATTTCTGTATAATAAATTCTAAATTTAAAAATGGAGAATTATTTGATGGCGAACATTCAAAAGAAATATATAATACTCTCTTCTATAGTAGTAGTTTTAGCAATAATTTTAATACTCACAATTACATTAAAAAATAAAGGCTATTCTCTGCCTCAATTTAAAACTATTAATACTCAATTAAGCGAAATCACTATTACAAGAAACGGCAATGAAACTATTACAATAAAATTTAATGATGATAAATGGATAGTAAATGATAAATATAATGCTGATGTTAAAACGATAGAATCAATAACTAATGCATTCAATAATATACAGCCAGTTGAATTATTATCCAGAGGAAGCAGCGAAGTATTAGATAAATACAGCCTCGCAGATAACGAAGCTTTGATTGTAAAAGCAAAAGATTCTTCGTCTAAAGAGGTGAGAAATATAAAATTTGGTATGAAGGCTAATTTTGGAAATTTAGTATATGCTCAAATTAATAATGATAAAAATGTTTATTTGATTGGAAATACTCCTATTAACCCTAAAGATATATTTGATAAAACTGAAGATGATTTAATAAATAAAACTATATCATCTCTCAAAATTGATGATATAAATAAAATAACAATATCATATAATAATAATTCATATACTTTAGAAAAAACTGATTCTACTAATTGGACTAAAACTTGGAATAATAAAAATGTTAATCAAGATGATATATATACTTCTTTATATTCTATTGCTAACCTTGAAGCAGATGGGCTTATAAAAGATAATGCTCAAACAAAATCTAATTTATTATATAAAATAGAGATATATTTATCAGATAATAAAACAGTAAGTTATAATATATATTCTAAGACAGATAATTATGAAATAGAATTATTGAATGATAATAATAGATACTATTTATTAGAATCTAATTTTCAAAACTTAGAAGAGAAAATTAATGATATAATAAAAGATTAAATATCATCATCTAATTCTGCATTAGTAACAAAATCTCTATTTAAGAAATAAAGAGTGATTAATATTTTAAAATAAGTGTCAAAGAAATATAGTATTATCATGGATATGAAATAATATAACACACCCTCTCTCGTATCCATTGGTGCAGATGGGAAAGTAATCACAAGTACATTTTGAAATAATACTATAAAAGCAAGCATAGATAATGATTTAAAAAATTTAGGCTTTACTAAAGAAAAAGAATATTTAATAGCATCTATACCCCAAGTATGTCTTAAGGCACATATGTTTATAGTGAACATGAATAAAACCATAAGCACTATTCCTGGAAATATAAAGAAAGAAAAACCAAGTAAATATATAATTATTGTGATGATAGAAGTTATTAATATTGGAATTATCATTTGCAAAGTTTTTACTATTGCATAAGAAGCTGTTCTAATCTTATCATAAATTAAGCCTTCTACTAATAATGCAATAGAAGCTGTAGAGATAATATCTAAAAACCAAGATAAGAATAAATTAATATAAAATCCTTCATTAACTTCATTTTGAAACCAATTAATAATATCTTTAGGGGTTTGCATTTTTGCAGGGTCAAATATAGTAGGAGGGAAATATACAGTTATGATGATTGCAGGCATTGCACATAAAAATCCAACTAATAAAAAATTCACAAAATTATGTCTAAAAAGCGAAAATGACAAAGTAAATAAATCTACTACTTCAAAATCTTTTTTTTCTAATGCTTTTCTTAATGACAGCATAATAATCCTTAAATAAAATAATACTACATTATATATTATAACAAATTAAATACAATTTCTATTCTAAGCCATATATTTTAAAAAACTCATTTAATATGGTATGCATGATTATTCTTTTTTTATCATAATCTAAATTACGTGTAAGTTCTATGCCGTAAGCTTCTATTCCTTTTTCTGCAGCATAATAGGTTATAGTTGTAGGCATTGGATAATACATCTGTTTGAATTTAAACTTCATAGGCTCTATTCTTGAATTAATATTATCAAGAACCTTTTTAACATTATCATCTAACTTTCTGCTGTCATATATAATAGAATCCCCAAAAAACTCTTTAAAACCATTACCTTCATGAAGTGTAAGCACAACATCTATATCATATTCATCAAGCATTTCCATATATTTTTGGGCTAATTTATCCGTATCTGTTCGGTTAATCTTTTTGTTAAAAAATCTGTTATTAATATCTTGACCCTCTATAGCTCGAGTATTTAATCTATAAGCCTCCGGTACTGCTATAGGTATTATAGTTAAACTTCCCTTTTTTATAGGCATATTAAGTCTCTCTATAGCTACATCTGTACCAACTCTTTCATTGCCGTGGGGTACTATTAAAAATACATTAGGTCCTTTTTTGGGATGTACTATTCTATATATTGTAGTTTCATTTTTAGTGCCTTCTAATATATTAAAATTATATCTCTCTATCCCCTCATTTAAATGGTCATTCATTTCTATTTCTAATTGTCTTGATACATTTTCTAATAAAGTCTTTTCATTCTCATTAACATTGTAAGGGCCATTCATAGAAGAGTTTATTAATGTTTTATTAAAAGGCTCTAAATAATATGATATGCCTAAAGATTGAACAGGCTCTATTTTTACTGCATTATTATGGCTTAATACTGTCATATCATTATTATAAGAAATTATAGCAAATGATTTCCCTTTGAAGCCATATGCTTTATCATCTTTAGTTAGAGTGATTTTTACTTCGTCATTATGTTTGCTCTTTATGTATATATATCCAGAATGAAGTGTGAATTTATTATCTTGAAAAGTTAATTTGGACTCAGGCATTAATATTATGGACTTCTCCCCATTATCTATAACCATATATGATGATTCTTTTGTGGATATCGAAAAATAATCATCAGGAAAACTTTTTTTTATGTCTATATCAGAATGCTCTTTATTTACAATGACAGAAGCTTCGCCTTGTCTTGATATTACCTTGAAATTGTTAGCAAGAAGGGAATTAATGCTAATAATCAATAGTATAATTATATTTTTTATTTTTTTCATCTATTATAAGCCAACTTTATATTTAGAGTATCGTTTTTATTGTCGTTTAAAAATAAAAATGCTTTAAATAAAAAACTTTTACATTTTTATTTAAAGCATCTAATATTATATTAGTATAATAATGAATTATTTTATTTTTCTATACAAAATATCTCCTGGTGAAACAGTAGTTTGTTTTTTATTGTATACAGCAGAAATAGGTATGTTATCACTTCCTAATGTTATATCAAATATGTAATTATAATCATAATATTCAAAATATAAACTAGGTAATATGCTGCTGTTTTCCGCATTTAAAGCATTAATCCAAACACCGCTATACAATAATCCTTGAAATATAGTATATTCATCTATAGTTCCGCTTTGAATAGAACTTCCCTCAAAAAAACATGAAGGTATTTTTATTTTTGTAATATCATTTTCACTATATGTAACAAAATTTTTATCAATAATTAAAGTTCTTTTTATACCATTTTCATCGTTAACTCTAGTTCCATAAAAAGCTTCATTTATGCCTTCTCTCTCACCAGATGATTTATCTATAATTCCAACTATTAAATCATTATTATTTCTATTTCTTATATAAACATGCCCCACTGTTTCATCATATATAGGTAAATGTATCTCACCAACCCAATTACCATCGCTAACTATATATCCAAAATATCTATGATTATAATATTGATTATCTTCTTTTGTTGGCTTGCTGTAAATATCATCTTTTTTAAAACTTATAGTATTGTTTTTTACTTTATTATTTGATATTACTAAACCGCTTATTCCTCCATCTTCTATAGTAATATTAATAGATTTGTTTCCTGTTTCATCTGTATTAAAAAAATTCCAAACACCATTATACTTAGAATCGATACCTTTTACTGTATAAGGAGAAGCATTCATTTTGTTTACTTCTATTATATCATTATTATTATCTAAACCATTATTGACTACTGCTGCATCCTCGTTAGAATTATTTGGGTTTGTAGTATTATTTGCTTTACTTCCGCAAGCGATGACTGTAAATATTAAAGCAGCTAAGAACAAATATTGTAATTTTTTTATCATTTTGTATCTTTTTTGGTAAATTATATTTACAATAAAACCATATATTGTGATTAATTATACAATATAACAATAAAAAAAGCTACTACTTTTTATTACATACCCCGCCCTTTATATTTGTTGCTTAAATAAAAATATAGCTTTCATTATTCTTATTGATAAACTAAAAATTATAAGCATCCCGCCCAAGCTTTTTTAAATTTTAAAGTCCTGAAACCGCACGTGAGATAAACATAAAAACATAATAAAATTTTTATTCTAACTTTATTAACATACTTTGTTTTACACATCGTGCGGTGAATTATTTAAAAAATAAAAAAAAATTAAAAAAAATAAAAAAATGCTAAACCAAATTTAAGTTTATGCCGATAGAGCCGAGAATTAATATATAGAAAAACGA
>CAKVCJ010000014.1 GCA_934725655.1 uncultured Brachyspira sp. | reverse complement strand
TGGTGATAAAAAGACTAATAATTTTTGCTATATTCTTATTTGTTTTGCAGGGAATAATAGTTTCTATTGTTGTTTTCATAGTTGTGAAGGCTGGAGGAGAGTCTTTTGTGCTTCCTGATGTACAGGGGGTTGAGGCTTTTGAGGCTTTTAATGTGCTTGCCAAAGAAGATATGAATTTAAATATACAATCGCATTATTTCAAAGATTATCCATTAGGCACAATAGTAAGTCAGGAACCTAAAGGCGGAATGAGAGTAAAAAGAGGAAGAACAGTTTATTTGGTTGTAAATGTGCCGGAACAGGCTTTAGTAAAAATGCCTGACCTTACAGGAAAATCTTATGATAAAGCTGTTAGTATAATATCGAATGAAATTATTTCAAAAATACCTAGTGTAAAAATACTTCCAAAAGTTGATGATAATAACCAAGATTATGATAATAATGTAGTATTGTCTCAAGTACCTAATGTTAATGAAGTTATAACAATAAATACAGAAATAGTATTAACAGTTAATAATAAAACTGAGTAATATTTTAGTATATACTGAAGATTTTTAAGTTTATAAAAGATCATATTTTTAAATTGAAAATATTTGTTAGGCTTTGCCTTGCATCTCAGTTTTTTAACTGAAAGAAGTGACTGTGGCGTTCCGAAAAGAACTAAAAATATTTAGGTTTTATACTATTTTAATATATATTCCTAAGATATATTAGCTATAGCATTTGTGTTTTTGAAAAATTTACTCTAAGTATAAAAACTTTTGAGTTATATCTGAAATTCTTAATTTAACTTCAAAAAAAAGCAGCATTATACAGAATATGCATATTAGTTGGTAAAAACCGCCTCAAACAACAAAACTAAAAACATAAAAATTGACAAAATGTAATCACTTTACTATATTATTTATATAAAAATTATTAATTGCTAAAGAAATGTAGTTTATTTCCGATTTTAGAATAGACGAGGTGTATTGTGGAAAAACGAAAATGTGAATTTTGTTATAGCGATGAATATAAACCATATATAAAAACAGATTTAGTAAGTTATAGTAAATGTTCAAATTGCGGACTTATCTTTCAAGACCCTATTATCACACAAGAAGAAATTGATGCTATATATGATGATAATTATTTCGAGTATGAAGTAGCTAATCATGATAATTTTTTTGCATTAATACAGCTTGCTCTAAAAGATATAGGCTTCGATAAAATAGAAAATAATCTTCCGAATAAAAATGTATTAGATATAGGCTGTGCTACAGGTATGACTCTTAATTATCTAAAGAGCAAAGGTTATAATACTACGGGTATAGAAATTTGCTCGGCTTCGGCAGAGTATGCAAGAAAGCATTACAATTTAAATATTTATGAGAAGCCTCTTATAGATGTTGGTTTTCCTGATGATTATTTTTCTTTTATACACTTTTCTCATGTCATAGAACATGTACCTAATCCTGCCGATACTTTGAAAGAGATTTATAGAATACTTGCTAAAGGAGGTTATTTGGCAATTACTACTCCTAATGCTGATGGAATGTTCGCTAAAAAATACGGTGCTAATTGGAGGGCAGTAATGCCTCAGCATTTATGGTTGTTTTCAAAACCGGTTCTTTCTAACTATTTAAAACAAGTTGGATTTAATATAATAAGTGATTTTTCTTGGGGAAGCATACCTATAGAGAAAAAGCCTAATAAGATAATAAAAAAATTTTTTGATAAATTTGTAAAAAAATTTAATAAAGGCGATGTTATGCTTTTCTTATGCCAAAAGTAATTTAATAAAAGGAGATAAAAATGATGACTAGCGGTAATCTTAATATTGATAAAAGTAATTATGAATTTGCTTTTGATGATTCTATTGACATAAGAGAAGTATACGATAAAGTTGCTGATTCTAATAGCGATGACCAAACTTTATATGATGAGCTTTTAAGATATTATGTTGTACCTGGAGTACAGGTATTAAAATCTATATCAAAGAGAGAGGGGATAAAAGCGGGTAAGAATGTAAAATTTGACAAGATGACAGGTATATATAGAAGTACTACTTATGGTTATGTGTCATATAATGGCGTAAAATCTGTATCGATTATTCCTGTTATTAATGTTTCTTATAAATGGAAGGGCGTTTTAGTACTTCCTCCGCAAAAAGATGCAAAAAGGCAGCTTACTCTTGAAGAGATACAAATGATGATTTCTGAAATACCTATAAAACTTATGGTAGATTATGATAAGATTACTGAGCTTGTAGAACGAAATATAAAAAATAATGAAGGAATTTCTTGCGTATTTGTTGAGGGAAGGAAGCCTGTTGACGGCAATGTTCAGAAGGTTGTTTTAGATTATGATTTATCTATAGGTACTGGAAAAAAATCTGATGATGGTTCTATTGATTTTAAAGAGAGAAGTTTCGTACACAATATAGATGCTAATGTTCAAATAGCACATTTTATTCCAGAGAAGCCTGCTGTTGATGGACTTGATATATATAATGAGGTTATGAGTGCCAATTTTGATGAGGATACTTGTTATAAGATTGGTAATAATCTTAAAGTTGATGAGGACGGAATTACTATACGAAGTGCTATTAGGGGTATACTTGTAAACAGCAGCAATAACACTTTATCGGTTAGTGATACTGTTGAGATAGAAAAGGTGGATTTATCTACTGGTAATATAGAGGTTGACGGCTCTGTTATTATTAAAGAAAATGTTACACCTGGTTTCAGCATAAAGACAGAGGGCAATATAGAAGTTTATGGGAATATAGAAGATGCGAAAATAGACTGCGGAGGAAATTTAATTGTTTCCGGCGGTATTATTGGCGGGCCTGACAGCGATATTAATATAAAGGGAAAGGTTTATTCTTCTTTTATTAGAAATGCTAAGATTATGTGTAAAGACGATGTAATAAGTCAGCAGATAGTTAATTCTGATATATCAAGCAGCAATAGGGTAATAGCATTAGAAGGCAAGGGTGTTATTATTGGCGGCTCTATTAAGGCATTGAATGGGGTGTGGGCTAAGAGTATTGGTGCTGTAAGTGAATCAAAAACTACTATAATGGTTGGAAGAGACCCTGAGGCTGATGCTTTATTTAAAGAAATTACAAACACTCTAAAAGTTAATAAAGAAGAAATTAATAAAATTAAATCTTTGCTCGGTTCTGAATATTTTAGAGACCCAAAATCATTTATTGCAAGAATAGCTCCTGATAAAAGAGATGCCATAAAAGGAATATTAAAAAGAATTACTGATATTATAAAAGAAACTAAAGAATTAGAAGAAAAAAGAAATGAAATGTCTGAAGAGTTTGAAAGATTATCAAACAGCACTATCACTGCTATGGAAGGCTTTTTCCCTGGAGTTACAATATATATATCTAATATAAGAAAATATATTACAAATAAAATATCTGGTACGGAATATTTTTATTCTAAAGAAAAGAGAGATATTTCTGAGAAAGCTCCTAAGCATTTAGATGAATCAGAATATACAAGGCAGAATAGTTAATTTTTTTTCATCATTTACAAATTTATTTATTTTGTTTATAATATCTCAAATAAATTATAATTATTAGGATATGTTTCTATGAAAGTAAAAGATATTATTAAAGCAAGAGTATTAGTAATTGGCGATTTAATGTTAGATAGATTTACTTATGGGGATGTTATTAGAATATCTCCAGAGGCTCCTGTGCCTGTTTTGCATGTTAATCATGAGGATAACTATTTAGGCGGTGCGGGTAATGTTGCAAGAAATATTGCTTCATTATTAAATATGGAAGGGAGAGGAGATATAGGTATTATAGGTGTTGTAGGAAATGATAAATCTGCTGATACTATTATAGAAAGCATGCATAATTGGAATATATCTAATGCAGGAATAATAGTAGATGATACTAGGGCAACTATAACAAAAACAAGAATAGTAGCAGGAACTCAGCAAATAGTAAGAATAGATGAAGAAAATATAGAACCTTATTCTAAAGATATTTATATGAAGATAGAAAAATCTTTTTTAGAGAGGTTAAAAGAATATAATGTAGTTATAATAAGTGATTATGCTAAGGGAGTTATTACCAAAAATATAGCTAAAAAAATTATAGAGACTTGCAATAAAAATAATATACAAGTATTAGTTGATCCTGCTATAAAACATTTTTCTTATTATAAAAAAGCAACTTTAATGACTCCAAATTTAAAAGAAGCTGTAGAAGGCTCTGACAGTAAAATACCTTTTTATAATTTTGATACAAATTCCATAAATCAATTAGGTAATGATATAGTAAAAAGATTAGGTTTATCAAAGCTTATGATTACACTTGGTGCTAATGGTATGGCATTATTTGATAAAGAGATACAGACATTTAAAGATGAAGTTTATATAATACCTACTAAGGCTAAAAGTGTATTTGATGTTTCTGGTGCGGGAGATACTGTTATATCAGTTCTTGGTATGTGTCTTTCGGTTGGCTTTTCTTTTAAGGAGGCATCTGAGATTGCTAACACTGCAGCGGGGGTTGTTGTTGGAAAAAGAGGAACTTCTACTTTGACTTTAGATGAACTTATCAAAGCTTTATAAGGATTATGTTTTTTTATGAAGAAAATAATTTTTCTAATGATTGTTTTATCTACATTAATATTGGCATGTTTACCTAAACCTCCTATTGCTCCTGCTAAAACGGTTACTGAACTTACACTTGGAAAGGATATTTATGTATATAAAGATGAAATAGTAGATTTAAATAGTCCAAAAATATATGAAGTTGATGGGGAATATTATTTTGGAGATTTTTATTATATTAAAGATAATACTGTTTATGCTATAGATGTTTCTAATTCAAAAATGGTTATAGCTAATGGAAGCAATATTAATTCTTTTGACTTGGAATATAAAAGTCTTGAAACTTCTAAAATATCTTTTATAGATAACAGCAATAATATATATATAACTGGGTATAATTTGGCGTATATTGGAGATATTACTATTACTAATGTATTAATGTCTCTTCCTTCAGAAGGCCCATTAGTTGAAGGAAATGATGTACCAGATTTGAAAACTTATATTATACAGGTAACTAATACTAACTATACGAAAGTAGGACTTGTTTCTTTAAATAAAATTTCTCCAGAGGGTAAAACATTATACAGTATATCTTCTATAATAGATAATGAATATGAAAAGGTTATAAAACTGATTTATTTAACTAATGATAAATTTGCTGTATTAAAAAGAGATGATGAAAGAGTGCCTATATTAGATGTATATAATATTAATACAGGAACAAAAGAAAATAGATATATTTTAGACAATATAGAAACTACAGATGAGGCTACTATGTCTTATAGAGAAATAGTAGATTGTAAATACATTACAGATAAGAATGTTTTAGCCATACTTACTATGAGCATAGAAAACGGCGAGCATAAAGAAGATATAATATTTACAACATCTTTTGATGATTTTAATTTAAAAGAGACATATAAGCTTCCATCGAGAGATAATGCCCTTGCAGTTGGGATGTCTGCTAATGGAAGGGTGATATATACTGGTATGGATAATGGACTTTATTTTATAATCAAGACTAATCCATTTGTATCGCAAAACTTCAGCAAAGAATATTTGGGTACTGATGATTTCAATAAATTGAGAGGAATTAATATGTTTAATGACTCTATTTATGGATTTTTATTTGAAGATGGAAAAATAAAGTTTAATAATTTTTAAATATTATTATTGAACTTTTGAAAGTTTTCCTTCTGTTATAGTATTATCAGTATTAGTGATAGTTAATGATAAATAATCTTTATTAAAATCAAATGTATAATTATTTCCATTTTTTTGTGCAGTATATGAATCATCATTAACTTTGGTTAATTCTTGTTCTGCTATATCTACATTTTTATCGTAGATATTGCCGCCTTCCATTATTACATTAATTGAGCTATTTTCATCTACCTTTACTGTAGCTGTATTAACAATTAATTGTCTTTCTGAAATAAGTGTTGTATTAACACTTCCTCTGTATGTTCCTTGATATTTGCTTACGCCTGTATTATTTTTGCAAGAATATATAAAAATAATTATAGATAAGAGTATTAAAACTTTTTTTATTATATTTTTCATATTATCCCCTTAATGAATATTTATTATAATTAAAAAATTTTTTATAAATTCAAAAAACTAAATTGTTTTTTTGATATTTATCATATACTATAATAATAAATTTTAAAAGAGTGAAAATATGATTGAAAATAATAAAAATAATATATTAGCTATTGTATCTTTAGTATTGTTAAGTTTTGCTTTAGGCACTTGCGAGTTTATAGTGATAGGTGTTTTAACAGATATTGCTGAAAGTTTTAATGTTAGCGAGGTTATTGCGGGCGGATTAGTTTCTATGTTTGCTTTAGCTTATTCTGTATGCACTCCTTTTTCTGCTACTATTGCGGGGAAGTTTAATAGATTTCATTTTATAATATTTACAAGCATACTTTTTATTATTGGAAATTTTTTATGTTTTTTGTCTTTTGATTATAATTTTTTAATGATAATAAGAATATTTTTAGCAATTCTTTCTGGGGCATTAATTTCTGTATCAATATCTTTTACTCCATATATTGCAACTAAAGAAAAAAGGCCTATGGTTGTAGCTTGGATTTATTCTGGATTCAGCATTGCTTCTATTTTTGGCGTACCAATAGGAACTACTATAAGCTATAATTTTGGCTGGAGAGCTTCTTTTATTTTTATATCTGTTTTTAGTATTTTTATGCTTATAATGATGTTTATTGCTTTACCAAAAAATACTACTCAATATAAAATAAAGCTCTTACATCAGTTTGTTATTTTTAAAGACATTAGATTTATATTAAGTACATTAACAATTCTTTTTGGGGCGGCATCTTCTTATGTTCTTTATACTTATTTAAAGCCTATATTTTTAAATTATGTTCATATAGATAATAAATATATCAGCATTGCATTACTAATTTTTGGCATAACTGTTCTTTTTAGCAATTTACTTTCTGGAAAATTGGCAGAGAATAATGGGGTTTATAATTTAAGATTTATATTTGTGCTTCAATTTATATGTATGATTGTTTTGCCGTTTGCTTTTAATAATTATATAACTTCTGCTATAGTAATATTAGGCATAGGTTTTTTAATGTATTTGATGAACTCGCCTGTGCAATTAAACATTTTAGATTTCACTGAAAGAGATTATCCTTCTTGTATTACTTTGGCTTCTTCTAATAATTCTTTTTCTTTTAATTTTGGAATAGCTTTAGGTTCATTTGTTGGAAGCAGTATATTTGATAGTTTTGGACTTAAATGGGTTGGTTTTGGCGGGGCTGTATTATCTGTATTAGCTTTTAGCAGTGTTGTGTTGTTAAATAAGTTTAACAGACAATAACTTTATTATTAATATTTATATGGAGTTTTAAATTATGAGAAACTTATTAAAAATATTTTTTATAGTTTTTGTTTTTATAGGATGTGAGAATAACAATACATCAGTAAATAATATTGTTAAATATAAAGGTACATATACAGGAAATGATATTACATACAATGGAAGTGTTATAGAGGCTACAGCTACTATTACAGTAGAAGAGAGCGGGAAAGTCACTCTTGAAATAAAATTGCTTAGTCAAATAGTTAGTTTTTATGCTGATGCTGATTTAATTAAAGAATTATCCGGCACAGAATTTGAAGTTAATAGTTCAGGACAATATCTTTCTTTAGATTTTTCAAGCGGAGTTTATTTTATATATGAGTAAGATGCAAATAAATATTCTGGTAGTTTAACCAAACAATAATTTAATTAGATTATATAAAAAATATTGACAATTTATTATTTTTATTTTAATGTTAACATAATTAAAAAAAAATAGGATTAACAAATGAAAAGAATATTTGCAGTATTATTTTGTATTTTTATTTTAGCTTGTTCTAATGATATAAATAATAATGAAGTTATAAAGGTGACTGTTGGGGCAGAGCCTCAGAGTATAGACCCATCATATTTATCAGCAATTGACAGTATGATTTATGCTGTGCATGTATTTGAGGGTTTAGTTACAAAAGATAAAGAAGGCAATATTGTAGGAGGGGCTGCAGAGAGTTGGGAAGTTTCTCCTGATGGTTTGAATATTATATTTCATTTGAGAGATAATGCTAAATGGTCTGACGGCAAAAAGATTACTGCAGATGAGTTTGTATATTCTTTTAGAAGATTGGCTGACCCTAATACGGCATCTTCTTATGGTTTTTTAGCTTCGCCTATTAAAAATGCTGATAAAATAATGGCGGGCAAGCTTAGAAAAGAAGATTTAGGAGTTGAGGCTATAGATGAAAAAACTTTACTAATAAAATTTGAATCTCCTACGGCATATTTTTTGGAGTTATTTTGCATACCTATATTTTCGCCTTTACGAGCAGACTATATTGAGGATAATGATAAATGGACTTTTTATCCAAACACATATATAGGAAACGGCCCTTATAAGATGATAGATAGAAAAACAGATGAATTAATATCATTAGAGCTAAACACAAATTATTGGAATAAAGATAATATAGTTGCCAAGAGAATAGATTTTATACTGCTTTCAGATATATCAACAGCATATCCTGCATTAAAAGAAGGCTCATTACATTACTCTTCAAGGATACAAAATAATGATATAGAACTTTTAAGAAAAGAGGGCTATTTAGTTATAACACCTTCTTTGGGCACTGCTTATTATGCTGTAAATAATACAAATGAAGTATTAAAAGATAAAAGAGTTCGTAAGGCATTGGCGTTAGCAATAGACAGAAATTATATAGTAGAAAACATCACTAAAGGCGGAGAAGTTCCTGCTGCGGCATTTATTCCATTTGGGCTAAAAGATGTAAATGGAGATTTTAGAGAAAACGGCGGAAATTATTTTAGCGTATCAAAAGAGGATTATGAGTCAAATGTTGAAGAGGCGAAAAAACTTCTCGCTGAAGCTGGGTACAGCAATGGGGCTAATTTTCCTGTTTTAGAGTTTAAAACTAATCCTGGTGCTGGAGTTACTATAGCTGAAGCGGTGCAGCAGATGTGGAAAGAAAATTTAAATATAGATATGTTTATCACTCAAGAAGAATGGTCAGTTTTTCAAAAGAATAGACAAACAAGAAATTATACAGTATGCCGTGCAGATTGGATTGGCGATTATTTAGACCCTATGACTTTTGCTCAATTATTTACTTCAGCAAGTGCAGGAAACAGAGTGGGATACAGCAATATTAATTATGACAGCCTTATAAAAGAAGCTCAGTCTACAATAGATAATAATAAAAGAATGAATAATATGCATATAGCAGAAGACATGCTTATAGGCGATGATATGGCTTTAATACCTTTATATTATTATACAGCACCTTCTATGAAAAGCCCTAAATTAAAAGATGTTGCAGTTGATACTTTGGAAATAAGAAGATTTTTTTACTCTTATTTGCAATAAGTAATAATATTTTTTATAGAGCTGTTTTTTAATATTCATCTATTAAATTGCTGTTTAATATAGCACCCAATTCATATCTGTTATTATTGCTGCTGTAATTATAAATATAAAATGTTAAATGATTATTTTTATAACTAGCTATTTTTTTATCTAAATATAAAAGCCCATTTGCTGGTATAGAACTTAATATATGAACTTCTTTAATATTTTGATATGATACTATATCATTAAAAATAGAGTTTATCTCGCTTACAAATATATCATAGCATTTTTTATTTACTAAGCTTTTATCAGAGTTTTCTTGCAATCTTATTTCATGTGTTATAGTTATAATATTGGTATATGAATAATCAAAGCCTTTATTTATAATTAGATTTTCATTATCTTTATAAACTTCTTCTATATTATCTACATTAGACCTTCCTGATAATATTATTCCGATTGGCTGATTTATATTTGATATTCTTAATTGGGTTGATTTACTTTCTATGAAATTTATTAATTCTGGATCGTTAATATCAATATCTCTATATCCCCATACTAAAGAATCTTTAGGTTTTGGCAGAAAATCAAAATTATATTTATATTTTTCTAATATGAAAGCTATAGATACTAATATGCTATTCGGTGCTATAGCATAAAGTATTATTTTATCTTGTTTAGTAATATTTGATTCTTCTAATTTTTAGATATTATAATATTTTTAAGTTTTTTTATAACATTATCATTTTTATTTTTGTATATATTATATTCATTATCTAAATCAATTTCTAAGTCAATTCTTGGCATTTCCCCAAAATTTTGAGAAACCCCTCTTATAGAATGAAATATTTTAATATTTTTAGTTTCAGGCATAAACATTACTCTTTTTTGTATTAATTATATACTAATATAATAAAATTAATCAAATTTATAATTATATTTTTCATAATCATAGATTAATATTATTTTTTGTATATACTTATATTATATCGGAGTTATTCTACAATAAAAAAATATTTTCATATTTATTTTAAATAATATTTTGGAGTTTTATTATGAGAGATAAAGATTATTTAGAATTATTATCACAAAAATACCCCACTATAGACGATGCTTCTGTTGAAATTATCAATTTAAAAGCGATATGTAAATTACCAAAGGGTACAGAATATTTTTTAAGCGATATACATGGCGAATTTGACGGATTTGAATATTTAATAGGCACTTCATCTGGGGTTATTAGAGAAAAGATAGAAATATTATTTAAAAATACTCTTTCAGAGCATGAACGAATAGAACTTCAAATACTTATAGTAGATACAAAGAATATGATTAATAAAAAGGCTGCTAAAGAAGATTTTGATGATTGGTGCAGAATAACTATATATAGGCTCATTAGAATATGTAAGCTTGTTACTAGTAAATATACAAGGTCTAAAATTAGAAAGAAGATGCCGCAGAACTTTGCTTATATACTTGATGAACTATTACAAACTTCAGTTGAAGACAATAAAGAGAATTATTATTTTTCTATAATAGATTCTATAATAGATGTATCTGCATCAGAAAAATTTATTATGGAGTTATGTGCTTTAATAAGAAAATGCAGTATAGATAGGCTTCATATTGTTGGAGACATTTATGACAGAGGCCCGCATCCAGATAAGGTAATAGAGAGCATAATGAATTTTAATGAAGTAGATATGGCCTGGGGAAATCATGATATACATTGGCTTGGGGCTGCTAAGGGAAGTTTAATTTGTGTTGCTAATGCAGTTCGTTTGGCTGTGAGGTATAATAATTTTGACTTGCTTGAATATAGTTATGGTATAAATTTAAGGGCTTTATCATCATTTGCTAATGAGGTTTATAAAGATGACCCTTGCGAAGTGTTTAAGCCTAATACTTTAGATAAAAATATATATGATGAGGTTGATAAAGATTTAGCTTCTAAAATGCATAAGGCTATATCAATAATACAGTTTAAATTAGAATGTCAGCTAATAAAAAGGCATCCAAATTATGATATGGATGAACGCATATTGCTTGATAAGATTGATTATAAGAAAGGAACCATAGAGATTGACGGAAAAACTTATAAACTTAAAGATAAAAACTTCCCAACAATAAACCCTAAAAAACCATTTGAACTTACAGAAGGAGAGAATGCTTTGATACAGAGTTTAGCATTTTCTTTTATTAATAGTCCGACATTGCAGCAGCACACTAATTATATTTATGCTAAGGGAGGGATATACAAAATATTTAACGGCAATCTTCTTTATCATGGATGCATACCTACAAAAGAAGACGGCAGTTTTGATGATGTTTATATAGACGGACAATATTTATCTGGAAAGAAATATTTAAAGCAAGTTGAAGATAAAGTTCGTAAGGCATTTTATTGTGAAGTTGGAAGCGATGAACAGCTTAATGCTTTAGATTATTGCTGGTATTTATGGTGCGGACCAAAGTCGCCTCTATTTGGTAAAAATAAAATGACAACCTTTGAAAGATATTTTATAGAAGATAAGGAAACACATACAGAAAGTTATAATCCATATTATTATCATATAGAAAAAAAAGAGTATTGCGAGAGCATATTAAAAGAGTTTGATTTGAATATACATAAATCTCATATAGTTAATGGGCATGTACCTGTAAAGACTCATAAGGGAGAAAGCCCAATTAAAGGCGGAGGCATACTTTTAGTAATAGACGGCGGACTTTCTAAGGCATATCATAAAAGTACAGGCATAGGAGGATATACTTTAATATCAAATTCTAATGTGATGATTATAGCAGAGCATAGACCTTTTGCTGAGGTAGTAGAATCTGGTTTTAGAATATCTCCAAAAACAACTATAGTAGATAGATTTGAAAGCAGAATTACCGTAGGGGAAACTGATATTGGTATTGAATTAAATAAGAGAATAGCTGATTTAGATGAGCTGCTTAATGCATATAGAAATGGTATTGTAAAAGAGAAAGTAAATTAATTTTTTTATTTTTTTAATTACTATATTATTTAAATACTTATATAGAAACTATAATTTATTTAATTATAAAAACTAAAATATTATTTTATAAATTACATCAATATACAACTATAATTTTTTTATTTCTTCTATACTAAGTTGGGTTAATTCACTAATAAGATTTATATCCATATTTTTATCTTTCATATTTTTAGCTAATGAATACTTTTCTTTTTCTATACCTTTTTCTATACCTTCTTTTATACCTTCTTCTCTTTCTCTTTTAAGCATCAATGTTTGACCATATAAAAAAGCATCTCTTGCATTATAAACTTCCATCTCTTTTTCGCTTGATATAAATCTCTCATATTTATCAATTACTTTAGGCATAATGTCATTTACCTCCTTTAATTTTTCTTTAACTTTATCTAAATCCTTAACTGTAAAAAACTCTATCCAAGACAATATTTTATTTTTCTTAATATCATCTATATTTGAATTATTTAATATTTTTATAAATCTTGGTATTTCTATTATATGCATTTGAATAATGTCTAATGATATATTATTATTTTGAGCATCTATTAATTTAAAACATCTATGAGCCTTACCTTCATCATTAAAATCCATATTAAAGTTTACAAAATTAATACTTATAATTTGGCTAATAATATCATAAGATTCGTTTTCATTAAGTTCACTTACTATATTTTTAGATATATAATAGTATATTCTTTTAACAAAATCTATATTTCCAGATAATTGTATTTCTATAATAATTTTTTTATTGTCTTTTGTAATAGCTTTTACATCGAGAACAGATTCTTTAAGATTAATATTTTCTGGTAAATTATGAGGATTGATTATTTTTAAATTATGAACTTCTTGAAAACCTGAATCTCTAAGTACACAATTTACTATATTTTCCAGTACATCTTCATGACCTACAGAGCCTAAAAGATAACGCACAAAATAATCATTCATTCTGTTGATATTTCTCATAAAAAAATTATAACAAAAAGACAATAAAAGTAAATATTTATTATATAAATATTAAATTGTAATATTATTTTATAAATTAGTTTTGACAAATTTTTATTAATTGTGTATTATGTTAATCTAAAAAATTAAATATTGGAGTAAAAAATGGATATGTTAGAAAAATCTGAAGATATAATTGCTTATATAAAAAACTCTGTTAAAAAAACACCCGTTAAAGCATATATAAAAGGAACTTTATCAAATATAAAAACTAATGCTAAAATTTTTTCTTATGGGGATTTTAATTTTATAGTTGGCGATTATAATGAAATAAAAAGAATATTAGATGAGTATAAAGAGTTTATAGAAGATTATTATTTAGAAAATGACAGAAGAAACTCTGGAGTTCCTACATTAAGTTATTTTAATGTTAATGCGAGAATTGAGCCAGGTGCTATTATAAGAGATAAAGTAAAAATAGGGGATAATGCTGTTATAATGATGGGAGCCATTATTAATATTGGTGCTGAGGTAGGAGAGGGCACTATGATAGATATGGGTGCTGTATTAGGCGGACGTGCTATTGTTGGTAAGAATTGTCATATTGGTGCGGGGGCAGTATTGGCTGGGGTAATAGAGCCTCCTTCTGCTAAGCCTGTTATAGTGGAAGATAATGTTGTTATTGGTGCTAATGCTGTTGTATTAGAGGGCGTTCATATTGGGAAGAATGCCGTTGTTGGTGCGGGGGCTATTGTTATAGAGGATGTAGCTGAGAATCAGGTTGTTGCTGGTAACCCTGCCAAAGTTATTAAAGAGAAAGACAGCAAAACTATTGATAAGACAAAATTGGTTGATGATTTGAGAAAATAATTTTAGTTTATTATATATTTAAATATATATTTTATTATAGAAGTTTTTATTTTATTTAACTTTATTTATTTTGGTTATTTGCAGGGCTTTGCCCCCCTGCGAAGCGTGCCCGTAGGGTAGCACCCCAGTTTTTTTGCCGATAGGCACCTACTCGGTATTGGTATAAAAGAACCTTATATCCTTCGGGTACGCTTCGCGAAGAACTGCATTATTTATGCTTAAAATGTTGGTATTATTTCATACTAATACATATTCCAACATATAAATTGCACTTTTCGCGAAGCGTACCCGTAGGGTAAAACTTTTTGCGGCGGGAAAAAGTTGAATAAAAAACTTCAATGGCAAAAGATAGTTGTTTAGCTATATATATTTATAAGGGGTTAAAATATGCAAAGTTTTAATTTACAGCTTCCTACTAAAGTTATATTTGGAAAAAATGCTCAAGATAATACTGTTTCAGAAATAAAAAAATTAAATGCTAAAAAAGTATTTATAGTTTATGGTTCTAATAGAATAAAAGAAAATGGGCTATTAGATAATATAGAAAATATGTTAAAAAAAGAAAATATTGATTATACTTTTTTTAGTGATGTAAAAGCAAATCCTTTACTTTCACATGCAAGAGCAGGTGTAAAAAAGGCCATAGAGTTTAATGCTGATTTAATTTTAGGGATAGGCGGAGGAAGTGTAATAGATACTGCAAAAGCAATAGCTATAGGGGCAGCTAATCCTGATATTGATATTTGGGATTTTTGGACGCATAAAAAAACTTTAGAAAAAACTGTTTCTGTAGGATGCATACTTACTATTTCTGCGGCAGGAAGTGAGACTAGCACATCTGCTGTATTAACAAATGATGAAACTTTAGAAAAGAGAGGTTTTAATATAGAGTTTAATCGCCCTAAATTTGCTATAATGAATCCTTGTTTTACTTTTACTTTGCCTTATTATCAAGTAGCTTGCGGAATAGTGGATATTATGATGCATACTTTAGATAGATATTTTGCTGATAATTGCTATAACGAAACTACAGATGCTATTGCAGAGGCATTATTAAGGGTTGTAATAAAAAATGGTGTTATAGCGATGAAAGACAAAACTAATTATGATGCTATGAGTGAGCTTATGTGGTGCGGAAGTTTGTCGCATAATACTTTAACGGGGTTGGGTAATGAGTTTGATTTTATAGCGCATAAATTTGGTCATGAACTTAGCGGGCAATTTGATGTGGCACATGGGGCTAGTCTTTCTACTGTTTGGGGGCATTGGGCTAAATATTGTTATGATTATTCTGAGCATACAAGGGAAAGATTTAGAAAATATGCCAAAAATGTGTGGAATGTTGATGATGCTCTTGAAGGAATAAATAAAACTATAGAATATTTCAAACAAATTAATATGCCTACTAATTTTACAGAGTTATCAATAGGTATTCAAGATGATGATATGCTTAATTTACTTACGAATAGAACTACAAAAAATGGCAGCTTAACTTTTAATCATTTTAGAGCTTTAAATAAAGAAGATGTATTTAATATATTTAGAAGCTGTAATGTTTGATATGCATTAAGAATTTTTAACTTTTTTATTTTAGTTATTTATATGGTTTTGCATCGCACCCTATATCTTTTATTGGTATAAAAGAACTTTATATGCTTCGTATACGCTTCGCGAAGAACTGCATTTTTATTATAAATTTTATAATTTAATTGTACATTAAAATGCACTCCCCCGCAC